>JAJFLS010000406.1 GCA_021772595.1 Opitutales bacterium | reverse complement strand
GACCGTTTAAATTACAACGTTGTAATTTAAACGGTCGAACGACTACGGGAGGAGGCTCGCTCTCAGTCGGGCAGGCAATACGAAGACGCTTGGGCACGGGCTAAACGGAAGCTTGCGATTTTGCGGGGAATTTACCAGATTACCCGAGATTTCCTATCGATCCGGATTGTTTTCTGCGATTCCACATGTCCGTCCCTGCCAAAGCCAAGACTGATTCTGCCGCTCACCGATTCTCGGAAGAAGAGAAACGCGCTGCCTGTATCGTCATCGCGCGCTTTCGCAAAGCGCTCGACGCGACACTCGGGATTCCTGACTGGCAGGCGGGAATCAAGGACTGCGTCGAGGAGCTCAAGCTTCCCGGCCAGCGCCAAGGGATCAGCTTCGTGCAGGCGATCCTCTCGCTCCCATTGGAATCGAAACGAGATCTGGTGAAGCGGCTTTTCGAGACTCGCCCGATTCGCTTGAAGCGCCGGTCGGCCGAGAATCTACTCGTAGCCTGGGGAATCGCGAGTCGGACGAGTTACGGCGCTGCGTTGACGATCGCCCAATGGCAGGACTTGAAACATGGGCTCTCGTTGCGTCTGGCTTCGAATTATCGATCGTACAAGAACGCACAGTCGCTGCTCTATCAGAATTTCGAATACATCGCCAAACAAGCGGCGAAGGAAATTTGCCTCGACCCGAGCAAGATGGACGACTGCCAACAGGAAGGCGCGGTCGGGCTCTTGCAGGCCATCGATCGAATCGAGCCGGAGAGAGCATTCGCCAGCTACGCGTTCCAATGGACGCGAAGACGTATCCGGAATTTTCTGATGAAGAGCAGCCTTCCCATCTCGGCTCCCATCAATTTAATCTCCAGCGCTTCTAGATCCGAAACTCGCGACGACGCTCAGCTCCTGGACGCGAAGAGTTTGACGCTCGCGCTTCAATATTTACAAAATCCGACCGTCGAGTTGCTGGAAGAAGATTGGGCGACTGCGTCGGACGCGGCCCAGAACGACGAGCCAACGCTCTGCCCCGTCTCTGTCGCGACGAGAAACGATCTCGTCGAACAGCTGGAAATCGCCCTTCAACAGCTCACGGCAAAGCAGCGAGAAGTGCTGGCCTTGCGTTTCGGCCTGCTCAACCGCGAAGTGATCGACACACTCCAAGGCATCGCTCGCGCGACCGGAATTTCCCGCCAGCAAGTAACGCAACGGGAAAAACGCGCCCTCTCGAAACTAGAGAACTGGTTCTCGCCGCTGCGAAACGAGTTGGCCTAGCCGATGACAATTCCAGCGAGCGGAATGCCACTGAATGGAAACGGCTAGCGAAGAGCAGATAGGCATTTTCGGAGGAAGCTTCGATCCCATCCACATCGGCCATCTGATTATCGCCTCGGATGCCATCGAGCAGATGCGGCTCGATCGCGTGGTGTTCGTTCCCGCCGCCCAGGCTCCTCTCAAATTGAACGAGCCCGCCGCCAGCGCCGAGGACCGAATCGAAATGACGCGACAGGCGATCGAATCCAATCCCCGTTTCGAGCTTTCCACATTCGAGATCGATCGCGGGGGCACCAGCTACTCGATAGACACGGCGACCGCCGTCGCGACCGCCCATCCGGACGCCCGCCTCTACTGGATTATCGGCGGCGACCAAGCCCGGCTCCTCGGTAAGTGGCACCGGATTCTCGAGCTCGCGGATCTGGTCGAATTCATCTCCGTCGAGCGAGGCGAAGCGTTTCGCCCGCCCGAAGACCTCCTCCCAAACGTCAAGATCCACCCTCTGGCCACGCGGCGGATCGACATCAGCTCGACCGAGATCCGCGAGCAGATCAAAAACGGGGCCCCCTCGAAGTACTTCTTGCCAGAGCCGGTCTTTCTCTACATCAAGTCGCGGAATCTCTACGAAGATAGGGAGAACACGTCATGAATCACTTAAAAGAGCTCTCAAAAAAAGATCGCCAGTTGCTCGAAGTCTGTTGCCAGGCTCTCGACGACACGAAGGCGGACGACCTAGCGGTTCTTGATGTAAGCAAGCAATCGTCCATCACCAATTTCCTAATTCTCGCGACCGCCAACTCGAATCCCCACTTGAGTGCGTTGAAGCGGGACTTAGACAAGTCGCTCAAGGACCACAACGTCAAGATCCTCGGAGTGGACGAGGGCAATCACAGCGGCTGGTCCGTGGTCGACGCTTTCGACGTGATGATCCATCTGTTCACTCCAGATATGAGAGAGAACTACTCCCTCGAAACGCTTTGGAAGGACGCGACGCCGATCGACGTACTGGAGCTGCTCTCCAAGCCGGCCGACCGGTCCGCCTAGAAGTCGAAGCCGATCGAGCTCACGATGCGCTGGTCTTCGCGGCGGTCTTTTGGGAGCGACTTGTCGTACTCGAGCTGGTAGCGTACCGACAAGTGGAGCGAGTCCGTGACTTTGCTGACGATCGCCGCCCGGAACTCGTATTCGTAGTTATCCGACTCTTCCGGCGGCAGCGCGATGCGAAACTCCTGAGTGAGACGGATCCGCTCATTGAGCCGGTAATCGACATCCTCAAAGGTGTCCACGAGGTAAGTTGAGCGATTGTTTGACGTGGCGTCCTCGCGATACCGGCCGCTCAGGCCCATGCCCGTTGAGACTTTCAAATTCTTGCGGTTCACGAAACGATAGCCGAGGCCGAACTTCTGGTCCAGATTCAGATCGATCTCCTTAATCGCGTCCGAACTGTAAACAGTGTTCGTCTCGTAAAAAAGCCCTGGCGAAAGATCCCTCCGCCAGCGAAAATTCGCGTAGTCACGGTCCGTCGTTTTGTCCTGGCCGCTCTCGCCGTAGTACTTGCGGGCTTCGATGCGGTAGTCGTTCTTGCCCATCCGCCGCCGCATGCCATAGCGAGCCGTGAAATCCACTTTGTCCTTCCGCCCGCTCTGAGTATTCATCCCGAATTCGAACTGCTTGTTCCATTTCTCGAGCCGAAACGCGTTGACGAATCCTAGGAGCGGAGATCGCGATTCCAGCGACTCTTCGCTCGGTGTTTCAGAGGCGGATGCCGCGGGTGGCTTTTTCTGGCTGGGCCGGTCGATCCGCTTGATTTTCTTCTTCGGTATCTCGATGTCGCCGAGCGTTTCATGTTCGATCAAGACGATCGCGTCGTCCTGGATCAGCTCTCCCGTGAGCTGATCTCCGTTCCCCAAGTGAACCTTCACCACTTCGGCGCAGACGCGCTGCGACCCCACGAATCCTCCCAGCGACAACGCCGCTACAATAATGATGCCAACCCCCTTTTTCATGATGCTGCTTTTCTCCAATTCCAAAAAACCACACAAGCCGGATGCGAATTCTCGATGACAGAGCAATGCAATTTTCACAGAAATTCGCGAAATTTTCAAAGGAGCTCGGCATTTACAAATCGTTGACACGATTTGCCGAGATCCCAGCTAAAGAGCGTCCGAGAGAGTCCGTTTTAAGAGACGTTCGTATCCTTATTCTCAATCACAAAAAAATAGACAATAGGAATAATATTATGCATAAAAATACATCTAAAAAGGGTTTTACACTCGTTGAAATCATGATCGTTGTGGTCATCATCGGCCTCTTGGCTGCGATGGCTATTCCTGCGTTCCAGAAGGTACGTGAGAACTCTCGCGCTAGCGCCATGGACAATGACGCTCGTCAAATCGCATCTGGTGCTCAGCAGTTCATGCTCGAGAACAATGTGACTACAGTAGCTGTTGGTTACGTTACTGCTGACGGAACGCTCGGTGCAGCGCTTACAGAGTACGTCAAGCAGATTGGCAAAAGCTACACCGTTTCAGCCAACATCGCAGCAGATGCTACCTTCTCCATTTCACACGTTCAGGCAAACCCGTCGGTGCGAGTGTATAACTCAGAAGGCCAACTGCAATAGACGCTCCAAAGCTCTAATACTTTTTCAAAGCCACGCCGTCCAGGCGTGGCTTTTTTTGTTTCTTAGCAAAACGATGCTCATGGGCCCAATTAGAGCCATCTCTCTTGCTGAAGATCATTTAAGTAAAGCCCTCTAAGGTCCGAATATACTGTAATACTCAATCAACACCATCACCTAAGAACCGTGATTACACGCTCAATTCTGATTGGCGCTTCAATTCTCTTTTCGATAGGGATCGGCTTCCTGCTGCTTTCACTCGAACAGGTTAAAGTGCTGCTACGCTTTTTTGCCTATCCATCGCTTTTTGCAGCTTTCGGCTTCTGGGTCTACTTCGCGATGCGGTCTTGTTCCCGTGAACTGGCAATTCGTTGGATACGTCAAAAGACCAATATCGTTGCCCTCATTGCCTGTCTCATCGGGACGCTTTTCTTGTTCACAAGGGAACCCCGTGAATACAAAATCGTTCACGATGAGCCTACAATAATCAACACTTCCCAAAATCTGCACCTGTATCGAGACCCCGTCATAAAGGAGCAGGTCCACATGGAAGTGATCTCCCCATCCCTGGTGGACAAGAGGCCCTTCTTCTTCGCATTTCTCGTATCCATATTCCACGACATTCTCGGATACGATGTGAATAACGGGAATATCGTAAATTTCCTGATGACGTTTCTGCTTCTCGCAGCGGTGTACTTGCTCCTCACCCTAGTCAAAAGCCCAAAGGCGGGCTACATCGGCATAGCCTCATTCTGTTCGCTCCCCTTGATGTCTCAGAACGCAAGTGGGCTCGGATTTGAGATCGCGAATCTCTTCATGCTCGTTTCCACAATGATCGCCGCCCTTTCCTATTGGAAAAAACCAGGAAACACGCGTCTAGGACTCCTGCTATTTTCGGTCATACTGCTCGCCCACACTCGGTACGAGTCCGCTCTCTACGTCTTTCCGGTTGGCATTATCATACTCGTAAATTGGATACGTAGCAAAGAGATCTCCCTATCTTCTTCCCTGATACTGTGCCCGCTATTTTTCATGCCGTTAGCTTGGCAAAGCAGAATCGTCCAAAGTCAGTCTGCGAAATACATGCAGCTAGACAGCAACGACCTTTCAAGCGCCTTCGGATTGAACCACATCCCGTCGAATCTCAAGGCGGCGATAAGCTACTTTTCAGGAATGGACCAAGATCTAGCCGGGTCGCTAATACTAGGCCCAACCGGTCTTATCGCCTTGGCTATCGCCATTGTCTTCTTACTCGCAAAGCCTAAGGTGCGAATCTTTGACACCAATCTTTTCCCAATCGTCGCAATTGGAGCAACAACACTCATTTTGTTCGTTCTACTAATGGCCTACTACTGGGGAACGCTTTCCGATCCGGTTGCATCTCGCCTGAGCCTTCCTCTTTGGCTGTTCATGCTAATATCCTTGAGCATTTTTCTATCCAGTTTGGAACAACGTTACAGATTTATTCCGGTCGCGCTGCTCACCCTCGCCTTCGTCCATGCACTCCCCATAATGGCCGCGCATCCCTACTCAAACAGAAATTTAGCAGCGAATCGCTACAAGTGGGCTGAAAGCGTAATCGGCGAAAAGCTCAACAGCCGAACGCTCGTTATCTCCAATCTAATCCGAATGTACCAAAATCGGCGAATCCCGAGCTTTGACATAAGGCGAGTCAATTACGCCATTGCCAATCTCGACTTACACATCTATCTAAATACTTACGAATCCATATATGTGATACAGCATGGCGTCTACAAGAACTTCCAGTCAGAAATAAGCGACGGATTCAAACTAGATCCTATGTATCAGCTCGAAACAGTTGAGGAAACCTCACTTTATCCGTACAATTTCACTCGAATATCGCGCATCGTCGGAGTGGATCCGAAAATACGAGGAATGGGAAATCGAAGCGTAGATTCTCTTCAACCAGGAAAGAAGCCGGTCGAGATCATTCCAATTTCCCCTAGCGACTACAAAGCCTGGAAGGAGTCGCTTCCATGATCGATACCGATTCACAACAACACCAGGCTACTCAGCCGAACCAAGCTACTTATGACCTTTCATTGCTGGAATCCAGCGCGGAAAAGTGGGATCAGTCCCCTGGACTGAGAACGGTCTATCGGTCTATCTTTAATCAAATGGAACTCGCCGCTGTCGGAACGCGCTGGCTGGAACTTGGCTCGGGAGCAGGTTTCTTCAAACGCTGCTGCCAAAACGTAGTTACGAGCGATATCCAAAAAACGCGTTTCGTGGACAAAGCAGTCTCCGCCTACGCGATAGAAGGGGCGCCCGAGACTTGGGACACAATCTTAGCTATGGACATGCTCCACCATTTAACCACGCCCTTCCGATTCCTCGAAAGCGCATCAAAAGCATTGATGCCCAAAGGAAGAATCGTACTGGCAGAACCCGCAGCCACCGCATGGGGAAGCATTTTCTACAAGCTCTTCCATCACGAGCCGTGCCGGACCTCCACCATTGGTCCTCCTTTCGAGTTTCAATCCAACAGCAAAGGCGAGTTTGCCAACATGGGTATGGGACAGGCGCTTTTCAAAAACCATAAACAGGCAACCCAATCGAAACTAAAACAAATGGGCCTGTCCCTCAAAGCGCTCAATTACAGAGACGTATTCGCCTATCCGTCGACCGGCGGCCTGTCCAAGCAGCAGATCTTTCCCACTCGCATCATCAAGCTTCTCCTGAAGGGAGAAGCCCTACTCCCACAAGCCGCTCTTCGTGTTCTTGGATTGCGCATGATAATCGTACTTGAGAAAACACCTTGATGGATAAAGCCGCGCATTTCGATTGGGTTGCAGATCACGACAGCAAAGCCAGAGCCCTCCAGAGCTCTTTCCACCGGCAACTCCAGCAGTTGCTCAAGAACCGTGTTCAAGAAAATACAACCATTCTAGAAATTGGCTGTGGACGAGGCGACCTTCTCGCATCCCTAAATCCCAAACGCGGCCTTGGCATCGATTTCAGCAATAGCATGATCGATCAGGCGCGCTCACGACACAGCGACGAGACTCTAGAATTCAAGGTTAGCGATATTCATCAGCACAGCCCCGATGAAGCGTTTGACCATATCATACTCGACTACTTGATTGGATACGACGACGATATCCAAGTCTGCTTTCAGCAAGCGTTGAAATCCGCCCATCCCCGAACTCGTCTTCACATTCTGTCATTGAACGCGGTTTGGAGCCCACTCATCAAGCTTGGCGAAGCGATGGGGCTCGTCATGAAACAGCCCCCCAGCAACTGGCTCTCGACGAAGGATATTCTCAACCTCTTAGAGCTGAGCGGCTGGGAAGTCATTTCCCGTTCGAGCGAACAACTCCTGCCTTTCAACATTCCCCTCCTCTCCAGCCTCTTTAATCGATTCCTCGTAAGGCTTCCGCTGATACGGCATTGGGGCATCAGCCTTTTCATCACAGCAAGACCTCAACGATCCATAGGGCGTTCTTGGGACTACAAGTGCTCCGTGATCGTTCCTGCTAGAAACGAGTCGGGCAACATCAAACCGGCCATAGACCGAATACCCAATCTCGGCAAAGAAACCGAAATCATTTTCATCGAAGGCAACAGCACTGACGACACCTGGGACACCATCCAAAAAGAGGCCGCCGCATACTCTGGAAAACGAAAAATCAAGTTTGCGAAGCAACCCGGAAAGGGCAAGTGGGACGCCGTTCGGCTCGGTTTCGAGATGGCGACCGGCGACGTCCTCGTTATACAGGATGGAGATCTCACGGCCCCACCTGAGGATCTTCCAAAATTTTTCGAAGCGATTTGCGATGGTCGGTGCGAGTTCGCTAACGGCAGTCGACTCGTCTACCCGATGGAATCGAAGGCCATGCGATTTCTCAATTTGCTCGGCAACAAATTCTTCGCCGCGACTCTTAGCTTTGTTTTGGGCCAAGATATCAAAGACAGTCTTTGCGGCACGAAGATGATGTTGCGTACGGACTACGAGCGACTTCTCAAACGCATCGAGTCCTTCGGGGACTTCGACCCGTTTGGAGATTTCAATCTTCTTTTTGGATCAAGCCTTCTTCAATTACGAATCAGGGACATCCCCGTACGATACAAAGACCGAACCTACGGAGACACCAACATCTCCCGATTCAGGCATGGCTTGATTCTTTTGAAAATGGTCTGGTTCGGCCTAAGGAAAATCAAATTTCAAGGATACTCGAAATAGCGAGTCACCGTATTTCGAATCACCTCGTATACAGAATCTAATGACGATTCGCCAAACCGCTACAAACGGGCCACGTAGATGACCGATTCGGAATTCGGCTCCGGAGGATCGAACGCGAAATCCCCGTAGAGCGACACGTCGCGAAAACCGTTTCGGGTTAGCCGCTGTTGCATGTCATAGGGCAGGTGCCAACGAATTGTCATCTCCCGCTCCTCCTCAACCAAGATAGCCCCATTGGGATCCAGCTTCCGGAAACGGTTTTCCAAGGTCAGCAATTGCTCCATCGTGTCGATCCGCCAGCCTTGCCAAGCCGCGAATCGTTCGCCCGACTCGCCGAATTCCGATTCCCTCCGTTTTTCAGACGGCGAACGCTCCTTGCCAGTCTCGAGCATCTCCCAAGGCAAATACGTCGGGATTACAAGCTGCCCACCCGGACTCAGATGCCTCGCGCACGATAGAAGGCACGCGTCCAAATCCTCTTCTCCGATCAACAGTTGAATCGTAAATCCCGGGATCAGAATCGTCTGAAATGACTCCCCCAATTCGAATCGCCGTATGTCCCCTTTCACCAGTCCCGCCTCGGCTTCGATCGATTCCAGCTTCTCGCGGCAAATCGCGAGCATTTCCTCCGAAGCGTCCAGCCCGACAACCGCGATCCCGTCGCTCGCGAGCGGCGCGAGGATCCGTCCCGTTCCGCATCCCAGATCGAGCACCGAACCCGGATTCGATTCGATCAGAAATCGGTAGAAATCGTAGTCGTCGAAATCCGATAGCTCGTCGATCAGATCGTAGGAAAACGCTTCCATCCCGTCGTAAAGGTAGGGCTCTTTCATCGAAGCCCAAACTGACCTGCCGAAAGCGGTTCTACAACCTGCTTTTCAATCCAAAATCGCGTCGATCCGCCAACCCCTCCTTCCAGTCCTTCAATGCTCTCGAAAACCACGCTTAGCCAGCCGCGCCTAAGCAGCATGCGTAACGTACTCAGCTAGGTTTAAACCTTCATTAGGTACATCAATTCAACCTAAGCCAAAAGCTGAGAGAATGTTCAAGAACGACCCCAATTAGGCCGATCCAACCGTAATTCTTGAATTTCGCTATATGGCACAAACCAATCCGCGCATTTTACTGATCGACGACGAGATCGATTGCCTCGACCAGCTGAAATCCTCGCTCTCCTCAAAAGAAGAGCACTGGATCATCGAACTTTCTAACAACCCCCGGCAATCGCTTGAAGCCATCCAAAGCAGTCCTCCGACCGTTCTGGTCTGCGACTACCGGATGCCCCAGATGGACGGGTGCGAACTCCTTAGCCTCGTCGAAAAAGAGCATCCGTCCGTCCATCGATTCATCATGGCCGACAAGCGCGACCAAGAGCTCCTCGCGACCGGAATCGGCAGCTCCTTCCACTTCCTCCCGAAACCCTGTTCGCCGAAACTTCTGAGAAGCGAAATCCAGCGGTGCATCGCCATCGAGAACTGGCTCGGGAAAGACCAAATCAACCGCATCATGGACAAGATGGGAGACCTCCCAAGCCTTCCGTCGATGTACCAGAAAGTCGTCAACGCGCTAAACTCGACCGACGCATCGATCGAGAACGTCGGACAAGAAATCTCCACCGACATGGCGATCAGCGGCAAGATTCTTCAAATTGTCAACTCGTCCTACTTCGGGTTCGAAGAGACCGTTTCCGACATCTCCCAAGCGGTCACCGTGCTCGGCATCGAGACCGTCAAGAATCTCGTCCTCGCCATCCAGGTCTTCGACCAAGACGAGTCCAGCGAACAGAAATCGCTGACCGATCAGCTTTGGCGCCACAGCATGAGCGTCGCCACCATCGCCAAGGACATCACACGGCACGAAACCGGCAACTCAAGAAACGCCGAGGAAGCCTACACTGCCGGACTCTTTCACGACATCGGGAAGCTCATGATGCAGCGAGCCATCCCCGACGTATATCAAGCAGCCCGCGAGCATGCCGAAAAGAAGAGACTCCCTTTCTGGAAAGCCGAGAACGAGATCATCGGCTGCAATCACGCCGAAACCGGCGCCTATCTCCTAGGACGCTGGGGACTGCCCATAAGCGTTGTGGAATGCGCCGCCTGCCACCATGAGCCCGTAAACTCATTCGGCGCGGCCTTCTCCCCGCTCGCCTCCGTCCACGCGGCCAACGCCCTCGTGTGGGAAAACCACACAGGAGGAAACGTCCACCCGGACTCCACGCGCGACAAACGCTTTTTCGCCGAGCTTAAAAAGGAAAATCAATGGTCCGTCTGGCGACAGATCGCCAATGGAAAAGAAATCGAAGAGGAATCATCTCCGACTTCTCCAAACGCCAGCGAAACATTTCAGAACCAAGAACAACCCGTTATTTCTAACGAATCGCTCCCACCGGTTCAAACCCTTGAAACCGCTATGGAGCCCGAAATATCAGACAACACAACAATATCGGTACCCCCGATCTCGAATCGAACCCAATCCTCCTTCGCCGATTGGTCAGCCAACGAAAAAGAGCCCAACAACTCTAGAAGCAAGATCGTCTTCGCCGCGTTTTGCGTCGCAGCCTGTGTCGCGTTCGCTCTCTTCCTTTTCAGGAATAACGACGATTCGAGAGACTTAATCCATGAGATCGCGAACTGGGAGGAAGGCACCTTCGACACTGCGACCGTCATTTTAAACTCCGTGGAATACGACGACGAGAAAGGTCCGAACGAGGCGATCGTACCCCAAGCGCTTATTCAAAATCCCGATACAGACACGAACGAGTTAAAAACCGTTCCCGCGGACAGCGTCGCAGCGAATAGCGCTGAAGATTCAGCCAACCTGGATTACGAAGAATTCGACACGATCACCGTGGAAGAGCTGATCGCCGAGAGCATTGAAGCCACCGTCGATCTCTTTCCTAAAATCCAGCTCACCGGAATCTTCTACAATCGTCAAATTCCCGCCGTAAGCGTTAACGGGAAAATTCTCCGCGTCGGCGACGACGTTTCCGGAGCACGCATCGTCGATATCCGCAAGCAGGACGTCGTCATTCAGTACGACGAAGAGAAGCGGACCTTCGCCCTAGAGTAGACGCAATCCCAGGGCATTCCCCCCGCTCATCGGCTTCCTAAAGTCCGCTCGAATCGACGCTCTCGATCCAATCGACGTAGCTTTGAGCGTTCCCATCGTCGATGTACTCGGTCGCACCCTCGATTCGTCCGTCCTCCGCGTAGAAAACGAGAAACGGAATCCCGGTGATTCCAAATCGTTCACGTATTCCGTTCACGTCGTCCGACTTCCGAGGGATTCCGATTTTGGCCGCCAGAATTCCCTCCGTCTCCAGATAGTCGTCCAGCGCCGTGCTCTCTTCCAGGAGTTCGACCAGCTTGTTGCACCAAGGGCACCAATCTCCGCTTCCCTTGAAAATCATCAGCAGTCGTTTTCCCTGCTGCGCGCGCGCGGAAAGAGCTTCATCAATATCGGCAATCCAATTCATTCGTATCAATTTCTCATAAATTCAAAAACGAAAAGCGACCACAGTAGGCCGCATCAGGCAAGTCCAACTAAAAATCAATGGCCCACAAAGTTCACTAAGTAACACTAAGGCTCCTCTCTTCGTGACCTCTGTGTGCTTCGTGGGAGATCGAATTGCAAAATCCTCACACACCCATGCGCCAATGCCCTAGCATAACCGATGCCGCCATCGCCGCGTTCAGCGACTCCGCTTTCCCTGTCTTCGGGATACGCAGTCGCGTATCCGTTATTTCATACACCGCATCGGAAACTCCCCTCGCTTCATTGCCCACAACCAACGCCGTTTTGCGAGGCCACTGGTAGCCCTGAAGCGTTTCGGCTTCGCTTAGCGAACTCGCCACCACGCGATAACCGCTTTTCTGCAAACCTCTGAGACTGTCCGCTATCCGATCTACGGATACGACCGGCAAATGGAATAGCGATCCCATCGTCGCCCTCACCAGCTTGCCATTCTCCCGATCCGAGCATCCCTCTCCTAAAATCACCGCATCCGCTCCAAACCAATCGCACGCTCTAATAATAGAGCCGCAATTGCCCGGATCGCTCACCCCATCCAACACGACCACAAAGCCCTCCTCGCGTTCAGCCAGCAAAGTCTCTACCGAATCCCAATCCTCACTGGGCCGGTCAACCAAGGCCACCACACCGGAACTCGTCTTCGTCTCCCCGAGCGCCTTCATCTGGGATTCGCCCGCCGAATACACCGCTTCCGCTCGCTGGGTCGCCATCGTCATCACCTTCTGGTCGCTCTCCAACACTTTCCGCGATTCATCGTAAACTAGAGTCCGCAGCGGGAGGTCCGCCTCGATCGCCGCTTCCAGCAAATGCCAGCCTTCGATCAGAAACTGATTCTCCGAATCCCGGACCTTCTTATGGTGCAGCTTTCGAAGCGAGGAAAGTTTTGCCTTGGAAAGCGAGTCAGCCATCGTCGACCCATCAAGCAAGGTCGGGGCAGCATGTCCATAGAAAAGAACGGTCCGAACCGCTCTCATGCCAAACGCCGATTTCGCGCGACCACGGGAAGATGGAACGGAAAATCATACACTTGGACATGGACTGCTTCTACGCGGCCATCGAAACCCGCGACCAACCCGCCCTCAAAAACGAGCCCGTAGCCGTAGGCGGCCAAAGCTCTCGCGGAGTCCTGACCACCTGCAATTACGAAGCTCGGAAGTACGGCATACACTCCGCGATGCCGAACTTTCTCGCGCTGAGAAAATGCCCTCACCTCATCATCGTCCCCATCCGCTCCGACGTCTACCGTTTCGAATCCAAACGCATACGCGCCATCATGGGAGAGTACACCGATCTCGTCGAACCGCTCTCGCTCGATGAAGCCTATCTCGACGTCACCCACTCCGAACGCCCCGCCGTCGAGATCGCCGAAGAGATAAGGCAACGCATTCGACACAACACCGGACTGGTCGCATCCGCGGGAATCGCCCCCAACAAGATGCTCGCCAAAATTGCGAGCGACTGGGAAAAACCGAACGGGCTTTTTCAAATCGAGCCGGAAGACATCGCCGCATTCATGGACGATCTCTCCGTATCCAAAATTTGGGGCATCGGAAAAAAGACT
>JAJFLS010000405.1 GCA_021772595.1 Opitutales bacterium | reverse complement strand
GTTTGAGAGCCCAAGCGAACGTGCCTGATTTCACTGCGTTCCGAACGATTCCCTTGATGCGGTGGGCGTCTTCGGCGGCGGCGTCCGTATCGAAAAGCTCGAAGGCTCCATCATCGGGGTTGACGAGCCAGAAGCCTTGATTCCGAAAATGGTGGATATTATGAATCTCGTTTTCGGTGATGCTGATGACTTCTTTGACACTAGCCGCTTCTCGTAGCTTGCGTTGAAAGATGTCGAGCATCTCGAATCGGCTAACGACGAGATCCGATTTCTCGCTTCGGGTGTATGCTCCGGTCGGATTGACCTGTCGGCCTGGAGTTGGCTCGATCATTCAGTATCCAGAAAAATGTTGCAGACGTCTTCGTACTGCCGCTTCAATTCGTCGACTATCACGGGGAGATTGGTTTCGTCCATTCCACTGTGACCCCAAGCGGCTTCTGAAAACTGGGGAACGTATCGTTCGCCGGTATAGCCCATGCCGAGCGCTTCGGTGATGAAGTCTGATAGATGGATGAGGCTGACGTCTTGGATGGAAATCCTGGTGTGGGTGGGCTTGTGGTAGTGGGTGACGAGTTCCGAAAGCGAAGCGGGCAATTTCCAATATTCAAGAAGAGCGCCGCCGACATCGGCGTGGTTGAATCCTAGGACTTCCGTCTCGATGTGATGGAGATGAATGTCGCGGGTCTTTCCTATCTCCATGATTTCGATCGACGCTTCGGGTCGGCTTTTGAACAAAATCAACCGCCCGACCCTGTGAAGTAATCCTCCGAGAAAAAAGCGTTCGGAATTCGCCTCTCGCAGCTCCAAGGCCATGATCCGGGCGCAAAGTCCGCAGGCGATGCTCTTCCGCCAAAATTGCTCCATGCTGACGAGCCCGGCTGGCATTCCTTTGAAGACGCCCATGATGCAGGTGGATAGCGCCATGTTTTTGAACTGCTGCAGCCCAATCACGGTCAGCGCATCCGAAATGTTCGAGACGGTGCTCGGGTAGCCGTAGAATGCGCTATTGGCTAGGCGGAGAAGCCGGGCGCTCAATCCCTGGTCGTTGATCGTTATTCGGGCGATGTCCTCAAAGGAAGTGTCTGGATCTTCAACGGCTTCCTCGATTTTCCGGTAGATGGTCGGAAGCGTCGGCATGGAGTCCGATTCGAAAACGAGTTTTTCTAGTTTCGGATTCATTTGCTCAGCTATGCTTGGAGATGGCGTCCGCTTCTTGCGTCACGCACAATTTTCGGATGATCTCCACTGCGGGATGAGTTGATTTGACGAGCTTGAATCGGTCGGCGACATTCTGCTCGGCTCGCTCCACGATTTCGGGAGAAAACTGGTCTAGATCGACTTTTTCGGTTTCCTCCTCGCCTCCTTCGATTTCCACATTGGGAACGCCCCATTGTTGAAGAATGTCGATCTGGCGTTCGGTCAACGCGACGCCTTTGGAGAAGAGCACCTCACCATCCATGTTGAACACGTCCGTTTTCAGGATCATGCCGGGCTCCAGTTGGTGGGGTTTTTTCAGTGCCATCCTATTCTCTTTTGGGTGCTGAGGGCTTGTGCGGTTAGATTTTGCTTTTCCAGTTTTTCGGCGGAAGCGCCGCTAGCGCGATCACCAAAAGCTGTAGACCCACGAATGCTGCAAGGTATTTAAACGCTTGGTCCATGAAGCCGTATGCATGCAGGCCGATTCCCAGCATGTTCGTTCCAAACCAAGACCAGGAGAAAACCACGTTTCCGAAAACGGCCATCATCATGGTTCCTCTCGTGCGGACGAATCCACCCCAGCGGCAATGCAGAATGATCGCGTTCCAAATGACGATGAGCAGGGCGCCGTTCTCCTTCGGGTCCCAGCCCCAGAAACGTCCCCAGGATTGGTCGGCCCAGATTCCGCCAAGGATGGTACCGACGAAACTGAAGAGCATCGCGAAGCAAATAATGCCGTAGACCATGGTTCCGATGGATCGGGCGCTCCTCTTGTCGATGCGGTCGGTAAGGACGGACATGAGTATGAAGATAAATCCAATCGCTCCCGCCAGGAAGGTCGCGGAGTAGCCGAGCGTGATGATGATCACATGCGTCGCCAGCCAGAAATTGTTGTCGAGGACGGCTCGGAGCATCTCCAGCGTATCGCCGTCTGCGGAAAGGTGATGGGCGACGAGCAAGGTCGAGAATCCGATGATCGAGGCGCACGCGTTGCCGATGCCGTTCTTGAAAATCAACTCGAGCCCAATGGCTAGAAGGACTGCTCCCCAGCCGACGAAAATCGCGGACGAATAGAGGTTGATGACCGGAGCGTAGCCAATGATGTAGATCCGTAATGCGATACCGACGGTGTGGATAATGGCGCAGGTGAGGATCAGCCAGAGTGACGCTTGGTTCATCTTGTCTGGCCATCGTATCCAGGAAATGAGCACTGCTAGAAACGCCATCACATAGCCCGCTGCGGCGATGTAAAAAGGTTCGATAAAATTGAAGATCTGTTCGACCCCAGCTTTTTTGATTAGCTCAGGATCGATCGCGTCGAGATCGGCGTGGAGCGCTTTGACGCTTTGGTTGAACGCGCTTGCGTCATTATCACGGTAAGCGTCGACGAGCGTGGCGTAGCTGCGAGCGATCTCGCTGGCTTTCCCTTGCTGCAAAATCTGGCTCAACGCGTAGCTGGCCTTCTGCCATTCCCGCTCGCGATTTTGACCGCTTCCGGGGATTGTGAAGAAATGGGCGCTTTGCTCGAATCTCTGGTAGAGCATGCCGACGCTCATCATCTGGTTGAACGCCTCTTCGTCGTAAGCACCGCCGCGCTGTTGCTTGCTAACCGCTTCGATCCCGATTGGGGCAAAGGCTTCCAATTCGCTCAGCTCCTGATCGAATGAGGCGACTTGGCCATGGTGGATTGTCTGGCTCAAGGACATGTAGGTCGAAAGGGATCGGGCCAGCTGGATAATGGCTTTCTGGAATCGCGAACGCTGCTGGGATTCCAGCTCTCCCGCCTTGTTGGCTTGCTCGCTGATCGTCTTAATAAACGGAGCGAGTTCGCTAAAGGAATAGTAGAAGTGTTCGCTGCCTTTGCCGAGTAAGGCTATTATTAATTCGCTTCGATTGTTTGGCTTTTCAGGTAACTTGAGGAGTGATCGTATGTCCTCGTCTTGAATCTTGAATACTGGCCGCTGGTGGGCGAGGTCGGGGCGAGTGAGCAGTTCCGCAAGCCATACGATGGCCGGCGTTTTCTTCCCTTCATCGTTTTTGAAGGTGCGCTTGTATTGAATACTGAGCAGCGCATTGCGCGCGACGGAGTCAAGCGGCTGAATCCGACCGTTGAGATGCACGGGCGTCTTGCCGAATTCCGTGTAGTCAATCTCCGTTTTAGGAGACTGCTTCATGAAATTCATGACGAAGTACATGAGCAGAATCGCGATTGCGACGATTGCGGGTATTCGTTTTTTCATGATCTTTTTGATCGCTTTCCCATGAAGGTGATCAGGCTAGTGGTGAATTGAACCGCCAAGCCTGCGAAAATTAAAATGCAGGAAATGTAGGGGAGATGGCGGCCCGGGTTGGTAACTACTTGGAGGATCGAGATTCGGTCCTCGTCAGGATTGGCAGTCGGGACGAAGCTGCCTTGGAAGAAAGTGATTCCGTTGTATCGGAGCGGATGGTTCATGTAGATGAGGAAGTCTCGCTTTTCGCCGCGGTCCTCGTTGGTGAGTTCGATCTCGCTTGAAAAGTTCATTGGCACGCTGGTGCCTAAGTAGCGATCATGGCTGAAGTCGATGAGTTTAATGTCAAAGGGGTAGTAGTAGCGCTGGCGACGGATCTCTAGCGAGTACTCCTTGCCGTCGAAGGTAAACTTCTGCGGCAATAATCCGAGTCGGGCGAGCCAGGTTCCGATGACTTCGCCTGAAGAATCGAAGAATGTCAGAATCGCAGTGGAGTAATTGATGTCGTCCATCTTGCCCGTCTTGGGGACTTCGATGGCGAAGAGATCCAAGCCGAAGCCTTTGTTAGCGATGAGGGCGTCGGCGGGCGTGTTTTCGTCTCGTCGCTGAAGGAGAGAATTCTCCATGTGGCGATTGACGCTGATGATGAACGGAAGATCTTCGTGTCGCGCTTCTCGCCCGCTTTTCAGCATGCTATCGGGAAACGCGTAGACTCTGTCGGTCGTCTCAGAAAGGCTGTGATCGATGATGGCGAGTTCGGTGACGATGCGGTCTTCCGAGAAGTTCGAACTCGCGCCCTCGTCGATCATCATGGAGCTGTCGACCTGCATCATGCTCGAAATCAGTTCGCCGAGCAGAAGAGTGATCACTCCGATGTGAATCATGAATATGCCCGTCTTCTTCCAGGAATACCGAAAGCGCACGAAGAGGGCGGTTATCAGATTGGTAAGAAGCACGAGTCCGATACTGTATCCGCCTGGCAGGTACGGGATCGATATCTCTGTGTTCGGGATATTCCAATACACGAAGAAGGTGTAGAAATACGCTTCGGTGGCGCCATGGATCCCGAGGTTGACTTGCTCGATCGTGCCGAGGAACACGAGTAGCAGTCCCAATACCATACAGGCTATTGCCAGTTCAATCGATGCGAAGAATTTTATGAAAGGCTTCATGTGGAATATTCGCGTCGTTTAGCGATTCGCGTTCTCGGTCGGGCTTTCGAAATGCACCGAGAGTATCAACTGTCTGAATTTGCTTTTTTGGGTGTCCAATAGAAATACGTCGCCCCGAAGTTTGAAAAACCATGAGCGATCGCTTGATCGCAGAATGGCCGCTAGAATACGCTCTTTGACTTTGCTTTTTTCCGCATCGGTGGACGGCATCAAGTCGAATACGGCAAACACGAGTTCGCCCGCATGTATCACTTCCTTGTTCCTGTCTATTTGAGTTTCGTTCCAGGTGGTCAGGCCGATCTGTTTTCTCCATCGATTGATGTTTGCGGTGAGGCCACCTGCGTCGCCCGGAAAACTCGTTATCGAAAAATCGGCAGATGGAAATCCTTCTTTGACAATCTCGTAGCTCGCCAATCGAAGCGAGGATCCGCTGGACTGTGTCCATCCCTCGGGCGCGTCGAAGGCCAATTCGAGCGGCGCGTCCTTGGCGGGCGTGGGTTTGGCAGAGACCGGCTCGGAGGGCGCCGAGCCGGCAAATCGAATGCTCTTTATAAAAGAGTTGAATGCGTTGCGTTGGGTGGCGACGATGTTCTGAGGGCCGGACATTTTGAAAAACCAACTATTTCCCTCGAACAGGAAAATCGCAGCCACGATTCGAGTAGCCGTAGGATCTTCCGACTCGGGAAGAATGTCGACCAATTGGCCGTTTTGCCCATCGACCGAAACGTCGGATAGCGATTGCTGGAGAGCTCCTTCCGAAATAGGGGAGAGGGCGGCTTGACCTCTCCAGCGATTCACGTTCGCCAGAATTCCGCCGACTGTTCCGGGGAAGGACGAGACCGTGATCTCCACTTTGGCTCCGTTGTCGCCCTCTACGACGTAGTTGCCTTTGCGAAAAGCGGTGGGTGCCAATTCCGTCCAAGCCGCGGGCTTGCTCCATCCCACGCCTCCTTCGGCAGTTCCTCTGCTTTGCGTGGTGGGAGCCGTTTGATTGGTGGCCGCCGGTTGTTCCTTCGGCACGTCGTAGACGCTTACAGACGCTCGGTTGCATCCGCCCAAAACGAGGGCGATCGTGCCGAGAGTGGTCCACAGAAGTCGATGGTATCCAGTCATAAAGTCGGGAGCAAAATGCGAAAATCTTGATTACGCAAGCAGGACTGGACCTTTAAACGATGCAACTTTCCAGAAAGTAGCATTCGGGCGTATCTCTAGAATTGAAACTAATACCAGAGGCGCCCGCTAACGATCCACTCGGGCGGATCCGCCGGAAAGCTGTTTTTCGACTTCGGCGAGCGTCACCATGGAAGTGTCGCCCGGAGTTGTCATGGCTAGAGCGCCGTGGGCGGCTCCGTACTCGACCGCTTGGGCAGCGTCGCCAGTGGTGAGCAGTCCGTAAATCAGCCCGGAAGCGAACGAGTCTCCGCCGCCGACCCGATCGAGGATTTCCAAATCGGGTCGATGCGTGGCTTCGTGGAAAGAGCCGTCCGCCCAGCAAATAGCCCCCCAATCGTTGATCGTGGCCGTTTTCACGCCGCGCAATGTTGTGGCGACGACCTTGAAATTCGGGTAGTCCGCGACGGCGTGATTGATCATGGACTTGAAGCTTTCGGTTTCCAAATTCGACATGTGCTCGTCGACTCCCTCGATCTCGTAGCCCAAGCTTGCTGTGAAATCCTCTTCGTTGCCGATCATAACATCGACGTACTTCGCGATCTCCCGATTGACTTCCTGGGCTTTCTCGATTCCTCCGATGTCCTTCCAGAGCGATGGCCGGTAATTGAGATCGTACGAGACGATCGTGCCCGCGGCTTTGGCCGCTTTGGCTGCTTCGATCACGAGCTCTGCCGCCGTCTCGCTGAGCGCTGCGAAAATGCCGCCGGTGTGAAGCCAGCGAGCGCCGTCTTGCTCGAAAAGCGCGTTCCAGTCCACGTCGCCCGGCTTCATCTGTGATGACGCGGTGTTTCCGCGATCGGGTACGCCTTTGGCCCCGCGGATTCCGAAACCGCGTTCCGTGAAATTCAGTCCGTTGCGAACGGAGCGCCCGATGCCGTCGTAAGGGATCCAATTGATGTAATCCGTCGCGACGCCGCCTTGGAGGATGAAATCTTCCAGCAGTCGCCCGATCTCGTTGTCGGCAAACGCGGTGACTACTGCGGTCTTGAGTTCGAAACAGCGGCGGAGCCCCCGCGTGACATTGTATTCCCCGCCGCCTTCCCAAGCGGCGAACGAGCGGGCGGTGCGAGTCCGAC
>JAJFLS010000404.1 GCA_021772595.1 Opitutales bacterium | reverse complement strand
AATCTGCCAGCAGGACCGGCCTCGGATTCGCTCCAGGAATTCGCCAACCAATCGCAATTACAGGTCATCTATCCCACCGATCTGTTGGAAGGGGCAAGTGCCCCTAGGATCAAGGGGCGGTATGCTCCGGACGAAGTGTTCGCGTTGATCCTCGGTGATACGGATCTAACGAGCCTTCGAGACGAGGAGAGCGGCGCCTATTTTATCAAACGAAAGATTGCCGACCCGAACAGCGTAGCAGGAAAGGAGGTAATCGAAGAAACGCTTTCAGAAACGAACCTGCAAAATGACAAAACCACCACTATGAACTCAAACAAACAGGAAAAACCAAAGCTGGCCCGTAAGCTTTTCAACGGCCTTATTACGATAGCCTTGCTAGGGGGCGCCCAAAACGGGTACGCCCAGGATGTTGACGGCCCAGTCTATGAACTGGATAAACTCGAGGTATTCAGCTCCACTCAGGAGTCTTCCCTGTTGAAGAAGAAGAATGCCGATATCATCGGGACCTATCTCAGCGGCGATGCCTTGGGAAATTTGCCTGATACGAATTTAGGCGAAGCTCTTTCCCGTTTGGCGGGTATCAATGTGGTCGATGGAGGCTCCGTGACAGTACGTGGAGCCGAAGGCCAGTATAACTCGATCCGAATCAACGGCGCGGCTCAGGCGAATGCGCAGCTAGGCTCGCGTAATTTCGATGTGACGCAAATCCCTTCCGAAATGGTGGCTGGGGTAGAGGTCATCAAGAGTTTGACCGCGGAGCATCCGGGGGATTCGATTGGCGGCTACGTGAACGTAATCACGGCCAACGCCTTCGATCGCGGCGACAACCTGACCACCTACAAGCTGTCCCACCGCTACCGCGATCAGGGCAGCAATTCTGGATACGGAGTGAATGTCATAAACTCGAATATTTTCAGCGCTTTCGGCGGAGAGGATAATTTGGGCGTGTTGGTGAATTTCAACTACGTGGACGAAGATCGCGTTGGGTGGTCGACCCAGAACCGTTTCCTTACCGATGCCGGTCGCCTATCCGGTGCAGATCCCAGCCAGATCTCCTTAAACGAGAGCCAAGATGCCACTACTCCAATCTGGAATCGATTCGACCCAAATGAAGTTCGCAGAACCGGCGACAACCTTACGCTTGATTTGAGTTTCGATCTCAAGGTATCGGACAATACTTCTCTCTACTTCCGTCCTTTGTATCAGACGTTCGATGACAGTCGCGACTCGTTCGCGTTTCGGTTCGACAGGCTTGAACGCGCCTTTAGCGGCAACTTCTGGTTTATGGACGACGCTGGGAACGCCCTGGGAACGTTTGAAGAGGACGATGACGATCCCGTTCTCGGAAGCGCAGGCGATAATTTTATCAACGATGTGGATGCTAGCGGCAACTTGATCGTGACGCCAAATTTTGAAGGTTCGCGCGACGGACGTTTTTCTCGTATCATCACTGGTGACGTTCGTAGCGGAGATACCTACACCTTCGACTTTGGCGGAGAGACCAAGCTGGCTAACGGTACGCTTGAGTACCGTGCTCTCTACTCTACAGACGACTCAATCCGGTTCCGCCGTCAATGGCGCTTCGAAGAGCGTTCCGATGATGGAGATCGTGATGGTTCTGGAAAAAGCTGGTTGAGAACCAGCGTAACCAATGGCGGAACACCGCTACCTGAATTTTCGGTTTTCGAAGTGACGGAACGCAGAGGCCACGTTCCCGTGAACAACAAGGTTAACGTGTTCTCTGACTTGAACCGTCAGAACTCGAATGGCGGTGCCCGCTTCCTTTTGGAGGATATCCACGAAGATGTTCAGTTGTTCAATGTAGAATACGATCACGAAGTCGATGAAGGTTTCTCCATCAAGTCTGGTCTGAGACTGCGCAAGGCGCATAGAGACAATGTAACCAACGAAATTTTCACCGCTGCCTCTGCAGGCTCTCGTCGCGTTTTTCCTGTTGGACAATTTGCAGCAGCAAGTAACGCAGGAAATTTCACGATCTTTGATGGGAAGTATGCCGATATCGCCGGTCCTTTCGTGACAGCCGATCCGGCGTACGACTTCTTTTTTGAAGATCTCGCGGCTAACCCAGACAACTGGGAATTCGATCGCTCCGATCTTCGTGATGCAGCCGATACCGGCGAACTCAATGAAGATATCTTTGCAGCTTATGTCCAAGGGACCAAACGCTGGGGAGACTTCACTTTGGTTGCCGGGGTTCGTTACGAAGAAACCAGCTTGGACACCACTTGGAAGCCTTCTAGCTTCCGTGTAAATGCGGATGCTTTTCCTGGGCTAACGGATACGGATAAATCGAATCTCGGACAGCTCATTCAGAATGGCATCGATGACATCGGATTCACCGGACAAAGCGGGACCTTTTCATTTGGGGATATTGTTGACGATATAAACGCGAAAAGTAGCTACGATAATATACTGCCGAGTGTTGTGGGAACCTACCGTGTCGGCGAGACGGGACATGTATTCCGTTTTGCCTATGGGAATTCGCTGACCCGCCCGGATTACCGCGAACTGGTTCCCTTCAATCTAGGCGAGGCGAATCGACAACTGCAAGCCGCTGGCGTGCTTAACCTGACCAATCGTGACGAAGAGTTCGATTTGGGAAATCCCAATCTAAGGGAACAAACGTCTGAAAACTTGGATCTGGCATGGGAATACTACTTCGGGCCGCGAAATGCGAATACGATTTCCGTTTCGCTCTTTTCGAAGGATCTCGAAGATTTTCTTCAAGAGGATACCTTTACGAGAGATATCGAGGTGTTGGTCGACCCCGAAGATCCTAGCCTCGGTACCGAAATGGTCCGGGCGGATACCAATTTCTGGACAAATGCCTCTACGCGTCATATTGAAGGATTCGAAGTTAGCGGCTATTTCAGCTTCGCCGATCTGCTTCCGGATGTGACGTTCCTCAGCGGGTTCAAACTGGTTCCAAACTACTCGTATATTGTAGGCGATCAAACCGATCCGATCTTTGATGTGGATGAATTGGAAAATGGCAATTTTGTCGTAACTGACTTTGAGCTCATTCCAAGTCTGAGAAATCAGGCGAAGGAAATCTACAATATGCAGGTCATCTACGAATGGCAGCGTCTTAGCGTTCGAGCATCCTATAACTATATTTCAGAGTTGCAGGTGACGGCTTCAACCGCCGCGATTTC
>JAJFLS010000403.1 GCA_021772595.1 Opitutales bacterium | reverse complement strand
CAGAAGCAGATCATGTCCGCCATCTCGATATCTTCGTAGCACGTCGGCGGCGTATCCGAGCCAAGAGCTTTAAAGTAGCCTGTAACTGCAGACGTCATACACATCCGAGCATTCGCCTCGATCGTGTTCGAGCCAATGACTCCCTTCATGAGGAGATTCTCCAAATATTGGCCTTCGACCGTCAGCTGGCCAGAACCATAAAGGCCGACAGTATTGCCGCCGAATTTATGGATGTTCTCTACCGTCTTGTCAGCGATCAGCTCTTCGACTTCATCCCAAGACGCTTCCCTAAACAGCTCGGGAGCATACGATCCTTTTGTCTTCGAAACGTATCCAGTAGTCGGATCGGACATGTCCTTCCGAACAAGCGGCTTCGTCAGACGATTGACGTAAATCGCCTCCGACGAGGTGAGTCCTTTAATGCACTGAAGTCCCATATTCGTGGGATGGTCCTTATCCGGAACGATATTAGTGATGCGACCGTTCTTGGTTTTGATAATCGTACCGCATCCAACTCCGCAATACGGGCACGCGGCGAGAAGGTCAGTCGGCGCATCCTTTTTCTCCAACGTGTAGTTTTCCTTGTTCTCGACGGACCAACCTGTGGTTCCGACAGTTACCGCAACACTTGCAGCGGCGCTTCCTTTGACGAAGTTTCTACGTTTCATAATTTTTTATTTCTATTTAAACTCAGTTTGCTTGGCTCCTTAAATGCGATATAACATCATGTATGTCTTCTTCCGATAAATTGGCTACTCCTGCGGCTCCGATAAACGATTTCATCGCAGTCCCTACGCGACCACGCTTGACGGTCTGCATAATATAGTCGTCCGAGGCGACCTCTAGAAATCCCTTCAGGCCGATAGCAGGTCCCGCTACTCCAGCCATGTACCCTTCACCCTTCGGGCCATGACAAGCGGAACAGTAACTGGCGTAAGTTTGCTCCCCCTTTTCAGCGTCACCGTGAAAGACGAGAGTCGCATCAACCGTCACATCCCGAATCGCTCCAGCTGGCACCGCTCGCAGGTACGCGATTATATCATTCAGCACGGTATCCGAAAGATCGGGACGGCCGATCATCGATGTTCCCGGACGCCCTTTAGAGACCGTCTCTTTGATGAACGTGTCAGAAGAGATCGCCAGAAAATCCTGATTGCGGATACTCGGAGCGAAGCCTGGTTTCCCTGTGCCTCCTGGCTGGTGACAGGCAACGCAATTGATATTAAACGCGGCCTCGCCTTTCGCCGCATCGCCAACGGACTCCGCAACGGCCTCAACTGGCTGAGTGCTTCCATTCAAATTTCGCAGATAAGCGATGACACTGCCCGCTTCATGCGGCGTAAGATTCGCGACCGCCTTTGGTCCGAGAAACGAACGCATTGCCGTTCCCGTTCTGCCGTGCTCCAGCGTCTTGTAGATGAAATCGTCCGAGGCGACTGACAGAAATCCTGCTCCGCCGATCGCCGGCCCCGGGCCGCCTACCGCGTAACCCGCGCCCTTTTCGCCATGGCAAGGCGCGCAGTAGGTGACGAATAAGCCTTCGCCCTCTTTCGCGTCGCCGGGATAGATCTTTCTAGGGTCCAATGGGATTTGCTTGGCGGGCAGCCCCTCTTCTCCGGAACGCAAATACGCGACTAGCTCGTCGATTTGCTGTTCCGTCAGGAAGCTCCAGGGCACCATCGCTGTTCCCGGTCTTCCACTACGAATCGAATTCTTGAGGAAATCGTCCGTCGCCAGAGCAAGGAAATCCTTGTTGCGAATGCTCGGAGCGAAACCCACTTTCCCTGTTGCGTCCGACTGATGGCAAGCCACGCAATAGAGATTATAGGAGGCCTCGCCCGCCTTCGCTAGTTCAGCTGCCTTCGCATCGGTCGCGTACGTCTGTCCGGTGAGACAGGCGATGGCGCATGCAAATACGGTCGCTATCAATCTTCGTGTCATGGATTTCATATTTCAGTTACTAAAAACAGTTGTATCAAAATTTTGGGCGTATTCTTTCAGCTTCAAATCGACCCTGCATATATGCGGAACCAGCCAATCGATCGTCATGAGGTTCGAATCAAACGGATTTGGAATAGCCGCGTTTCCCGTCTTTTAAATAGGCATCGAAAACGACCGCTATATTTCGGATTAACAGTCGCCCGAAATCGGTAACTCGCAATCCATCTTCCCTCAACTCGACAAGCCCGTCATCCTCCAGCGGTTTTAGCTTCGTCAGTTCCGGACCGAAATATTCCCTGAAATCAACTTCTAGCGATTCGCTCAAACGATTGAAGTCCAGCTCCATGTCGCACATCAAGCGCATGATCACTTCCCTGCGTATTTGATCGTCTTTTAACAGAAGGTATCCCCGCTCAATTGGAAGTCGTCCCGCATCGAGGCTGCTATAATAGGCATCGAGTTCCTTAACATTCTGCCGATACGTCCGCGCGGTCTGGCTGATCGAAGAAATCCCGAACGCGCAAATCTCCGTATCCGCATAGATGCTATAACCTTGAAAATTCCGCTGCAACGTTCCGGATCGCTGTGCTATCGCGAGCGAATCATCCGCGAGCGTAAAGTGGTCCATCCCAATGTGAACGTATCCTCTCGACGCGAGCGTCTCGACGATGAGCTGGAGCAACTGAATTTTCAACGCGGCATCCGGCATCGACGCCCGCTCGAGGATCTTCTGGGCGAATTTGTTCCAAGGCACATGCGCATAACTGAAAATCGCCAGCCGATTCGGTTCGTATTCAAGAACATCAGACAGCGTCTTCGCGAAGCTCTCTACAGATTGGTTCGGCAGACCGTAGATCAGATCGATGTTGAGAGACTTGATACCCGCACCTCTGAGCCAGCTAATAGCCTGGTGATTCATCTCCGACGGCTGAATGCGATGAATCGCCTTCTGCACTTTGTGGTCGAGATCCTGTACGCCGAGCGACGCGCGATTAACGCCCATTTCGACGAAGGCCTCCACTTTTGCCTCGGTGAGCGTTCGCGGATCGATTTCGACGCTCAGCTCCGCGTCGTCCGCAAAGTCGAACCGAGAATGGAGCATTCGCCCCAAGCGTGTGATCTGTTCCGGAGAGAGAAAGTTTGGCGATCCGCCGCCGAAATGCAGTTGAACGACCTTTCGATCGCTTCCGACTCGCGGCAGGACCATATCGATCTCCTTTTCCAGATAGTCTAGGTAGCGGTCGGCGATCGACTGATCGGTCGAGATGATCTTCGTGCACCCGCAAAACCAGCACAAACTGTTGCAGAACGGCAAATGAGCGTAGAGAGACAACGGGCCCGAGGCGTCTTCCGAATCCGACAGAAGCGCTTCGGAACTCGCCTGATCGTCAATCGTTCTGAATTCCAAAGCCGTCGGATACGAGGTATAGCGCGGGGCGGGGCGATTGTACTTATGCAGCAGCTCTGCATCGACAAACTCTCCCTTTTTGCTTTCTACCGTACTATTCACGAACGGTACCATCGTCTATTTTGTAAAAAGGCGCTTTGCAGATCCGGCACAGAACCAGGCGAATTCAGCGCGACAGTCGGCAAATCCGTTCCGAATCCAGGGAATCGTTCCCCCAATTGGGGCTTGCTGAACAAGTCAGCATAACCCGACAAATCGGCCGCAAACGATGGATTTCCCTTCTTTTAGAGGAAAATGGTTCAAATCGGAAAACCCGCAAAAGCCCCGCAATCGCCGCTGTCAGTAGGGCCAACCACCAGGTGTTTACGAAACTAGAATCGATTCACGCTGCAAGATCAGGCACGCGTTTCCTTTTCGAAGATTGCCGCTGGAGAGTATGCGCGCGCGCAAACCACCACGCCCAGTCATGAATTCTTCGGCGCCGCTCCCAACCGCATCGTCCATCCAGTAGCACGGCGCGCAATGCTGGGTACCGTAAAAGCGGATGCCTTGGATTTCGAACTCGCATTCAATGAGGGAGTTGAGATCGACGCCTTCAATGACAATGTTCCGTCGGATAGATGAAGAATTGAATCCGACACTGCGGTACTTTTCCCGCATCTGACAAAGGACGGCCCAATCGAAAAAGGTGATCTGTCCTTTGAAATTATCGCGATAGTCAAAATAACGGTCCCCGATGACGCCCCTCCCAGCCACGCATTCGATTTCATCTCTGGTATAAACAGGATGGCGCCCGCGCGGTTTACCATGGTGGCCCTTAAAGTCATGACCAGGCGATGTGTACATGGCGTGGATTCGAACTGGGATTTTCGTTTTGGCTGTAGTCATTTTTAAGTAAAGGAAGGAAAGTTGCGTGATTTCGTAAGATCACGCATTCTCATCTCATCCTTATTGAACGGGCGTACCCTGCGACATAATATCAAGTTCCTCTTTCGTTATATCTTTGTGGGCTTGGGTGAACACGACATTGTCCTCGCGGAAAATATGCAACCTAAGATGTTCAATAAGAGCCTTGCCCTGATTTATTGCCGCATCCAAAACGATAATTTGGGATTCGGGATTGGGCAAGCGCGCGGCGAGCCCGAAAAAATTGAATGATATAGCGGCAAGCTGCATCGCTTCCACATGATCGTCTTCGAGCACGTTGACTGCGGTTGTGGCCTCCGGTCCCTGACTGTGCTCTCCCTTCTCGATCATTCTTTGGTGCAGCAGAGGGAACAGGATTTTATCCTCCTTCTGGCTATGCTTTACGATCTCGTTATCGAAAAAATGGTAGAACTCCCTGAGTTTTCCTTCGATCCCTTTATCCATACCGTTCTCCTGAATCTGGAGAAGGGCTTCTTCAAAGGCATCCAGTTTCTCGATATAGGTTTCGTGCTCATCCCGGAGTTCTTGAAGAAAGGGATGCATCTCTTCATAGGGAATAGTTTCAAGTTGAGGGGGGGCGTACGCATCAGGCGGATCCATGGGCGAGAGCTCCTCCTGATCGGTTTGTTTTTCTACCATTCGTTTTATCGGATCATCCCCGACGTTGTCCTGTAATTGTTGCATTGTTCTAAGGATTTTTGATTTCGGCCTTGGGGCCCAGATAATACCACCAGTTTAGCAGCAGGCATAAAAAGTAGAAAGCGGCAAAACCGTACATGGCGTATTCCGGATGCTTCAGAGCCATTTGTTCACCAATGACCTTGGGAATAATGAAAGCGCCATAAGCGGCAACTGCTGAGGTCCAGCCGAGTACAGGACCGGCCTGTTCCCGATCGAACACGATGGCGATGGTTCTGAATGTCGAGCCATTGCCCACCCCTGTCGCAGCAAACAACACGACTAGCAAGGTGAAGAAGGGCCACCAATATTCTTGAGGTGTCGGCGAGGAAAACGCCGCCTTCAGAAACCAGGCGACTCCTAGGGCAGATAGAATCATCGTGATGGCGACAATCTGAGTGACCTTCGCCCCGCCCACCTTATCGGAGATCTTTCCGCCGATAGGGCGGATCAAGGCGCCAACAAAGGGACCCACCCAAGCGAACATCAAGGCGCTGGGACCGTCAATATTTACCGTATCATGAGTCATCACACCATCGGTCAGAAGGTGCTGAAAACCGAATACAAATTTGATCGACAGAGCAACTGCTGCCGAGAACCCGATGAACGACCCAAAAGTCATCGTATAGATGATGGTCATCACCCAGGTGTGCTTATTCTTGAAGATTTTATACTGCCTATCAAGGTTGCTTTTTACGTCACCTGGCGAAAGGAATCTCATCAACAGCACCGTGGCCGTAATCACCAGGGGCAATACAATCCATTTGTTCTTCAACACTCCTGTGACGAAGCCGCTGTCACCCGGCAATCCCGTGGGCGCGGGCAAGATGCAATACAACCCGGCTGCAGCACAGACAAAACCGATCAGCAGCAAGAAAGTTATCTTTGCGAATGATCCCAGCGGCCCGCTGATTTTGGG
Source organism: Opitutales bacterium (assembly GCA_021772595.1). Taxonomy (GTDB): domain Bacteria; phylum Verrucomicrobiota; class Verrucomicrobiia; order Opitutales; family Opitutaceae; genus Pelagisphaera. The sequence goes on along the minus strand of JAJFLS010000403.1, from coordinate 18,264 downwards.
GGAAACGGCTTCAGTCCTGAGGTTGTTCATGCCGAACCATCCCAAGAACGCCAACGGGACTAGCCACAACAGCCAGAGGAAACCGGCGTTCTGAATCCAGGTCTCACTTCCCGCCTCAATCTTCCCAATCAGGGTTCCACTGGTAGTGACCAGTTTCATCGGGTCGCCGCTCAGCACCCCCAACAAGGGAAACGTCATTACCAAGGGCACGAGAATCTGCATCGTGGTGACTCCGAAATTTCCCAATCCTGCATTAAGGCCCAAAGAGGTTCCCTGGACCTTCTTGGGAAAGAAGAAGCTGATATTGCTCATGGAAGAGGCGAAATTACCGCCTCCGAAACCAGATAAAAATGCCAGGAACTGAAACATCCACAGCGGTGTGTCCTTGTCCTGCAAGGCAATTGCGGCACCCGTGGAAGGAATCATCAACAAGGCAGTGGTGAAGAAGATCGTATTTCTCCCTCCAGCCAAACGGATAAAAAAGGTGCTTGGGATTCTCAATGTTGCCCCCGTCAATCCGGCAATGGCGGTGAGGGTGAACAACTCGCCCTGGGTGAAAGTGAATCCCAGATTTTTCATCTGCACCGTAATGATTCCCCACATCAGCCATACGGCAAACCCAACGAGGAGACTGGGAATCGATATCCACAGGTTGCGGGTCGCTATTTTTTTGCCTTGGGAATTCCAGAATTGTTCGTCCTCGACCTCCCATGTTTCGATATCTTTGTTTGCCATAATATTGCTTGTTAAAATCCACTTTTCGTAACGAGCCTTGCTTAAAAGCGAAGCTCATTAATACTCGTCTTTATACATTGTTTCAGGTTCCTTTAGGAATAGCCAACAGTAGACGACACTTACGGCAGCGCCTACCGACAAACAATAGAAGAAAGTGATGTCGTCTACAATCGAATACAAAACGAGGTAACAAACCGCTCCCACATTGCCATATGCTCCAGCCATGCCGGCAATTTGCCCGGTCATTCCCCGCTTAATCATAGGGATGACAGCAAAGGTTGCTCCCTCTGCTCCCTGCACAAACATGGAACACAGGATGGTAATGATAACAGCCATCACCAACCACCACACCCCATCAAACATGGGAACGAGAGTTATTATTCCATCTGCATCCACAGGTCCGTATTTAGCGATTTTTGACATAGCAAAGAATCCGACGGCGATTCCAATCATATAGAAAAGCATGGTTCTCTTCCGGTTATGCATCTTATCTGATAAATACCCTCCCAAAGGACGCGCGACCAGATTGACAAAAGCAAAAGATCCCGCGACCAATCCCGCTAATTTGGCATCCATGATATTATCTCCGGCTGCATTGGTCAGCGTGCTGAAGGTATACTGAAAGAACATAGGCAACATGGATACAACAGCGAGCTCTGCCCCAAAATTTGCAAAGTAAGTACTGTTGAGCGCTGCCACACTGCTCCAAGGGTATTTTTTGTCTTCAGGGATGCCTTTTTTGAGTTCAGGCAAATTCACCTGCAATACCTTGACTACATGCGCAACATACATCAAAGCCAGTATGCCAAATATAATATTGAGAATGCTCTGGGAAATAAGGGGATATGCCTCCGGTGTGCCTTTATGAATGATTACTTTACTAATCCTCCATGCCAGCACTCCCATGGCGCCAAGCAGGGGAAACGACCATACGATATATTGAACCAAATCCCCATAAGAGGTCACATGCATGGGACCTGTTTTGGCGACGAATTGGATCTCTTTGCCTGGGGGATGATCGGTAACCAGGAAGTTGTAAGCAATTCCGTAGACGAGCGAAACCAAACCATTGACCGCAATACTCCACCTCCAGGCATCATCTCCTAAGTCAAACCATTGTCCACAAACCGTCAATGCGAACCACGGTAAAGTTATAGCCGCCCAGGCGGATCCGAAGTTGCCCCACCCCGCATAAAATCCCTCTGCCCGACCAATCATATTCTTGGGGAACCAGATCGCGGTCATTTTAATCCCAATCACGAATCCCGCTCCAATACTTCCCAATACAAGGCGCGAGATTAGCAACTGCATAAAACTGTTACCAAAAGCAAAGAAAAACACAGGGATCGACATGAAAATCATCAAGCATGAAAATACTTTTCGTGGACCATATCGATCAGTTAAGGCGCCTATCGCAATCCTGGCAGGAATGGTTAAAGCAACATTGCAGATTGCCAGCACTTTAATATGTTCCTTGGTGAGCCATCCCAGACTTTTGAGCATGGTAGTGGCCAAAGGAGCCATATTAAACCACACATAAAAAGTGACAAAGAATGCAATCCAAGTGTAGTGAAGGGTTCTTATTCTTTCCTGGCTAAAATCAAGGATTTGTAGTTTGTCGTCTGACTCGGTCATTTGTTTGTATTATGGTTAATCAAGTTAGTTAAATCGCCGATAAAAACATTGCCAGACCCCGTGCAGGATCACGCTGAGACAATACACGATATTTAAAGCGATGGCATGGAAGAACAACGTCAACCGAGCTTTACTAATTATCTCCTGATCGTGCATAGTTTCCTTGTCTTCCACCTATCGAACAGAGTTGCGGAAATCCATTCTACCCTTTTCGGGATGCTTCCGCGAATAGCGAACCCCGTAGAGCCCTTGGGGGACGTCGATCTCGCCCGCGGTCAGAGGATGAAACGTGTTGCAGTTTGTGTAGGTAACGCCATCCGCCTCGTATCGAAACTCGATTCCCCTGCCTCTGGCAAAAACCTGGCAAAAGCCCAACGTCGTTCCCGCGGAATATTGCGGCGCCAGTAAAAGGCGAATTTCTATATCGAAAAAGCGAACCATCGGGATGAGCAAAGATAGCAACACCAGAACGGCCGCGCCTCTCCTGCCCCTGCGATTCTTTTCTCCGTCTTTGAGCAGTTTGACTATATTGCGCAACGCGAACGACATCAATAGAATAATAACGAGACCCTGGACTACAACGGCTGCGCCCAATTCGGGATTTGTAACACTGCTAGCTATCGTGACGGGCGGCATTTCGAAACATAGCCTCCGATCAATTGTTCCTTGGCCTTTTTATACTCCAAGGAGATTTGGGATTGCGGACATCAGTCCTCGACCAGGACCAAATAACCCTTTGATACGGCCTCCATATATAATGGATGGGAACCACCAGGAAGTGCACCAATCGAGAAAATGGAATAAGAAAGACAATGAGATAGGCGCCAAATATATGCAGTTTAATGGTCCAGGGCAGAGCGCTCACGGCTAGGATGTCGGGTTGAATAGTCAGAAGCGACCAGAGGTACGGTGTCAGCACAGTTGCGAACCACGATGATCCCCACCGAAAGTTATAGGCAATCCATAGACCGGTAATCACCTGGAGGAGCAGGAGGCCTAATATGGCGTAGTCCATCTTGGTACTCACCACTCGCAAACGATCGCTCGACAGCCTGCGGATAATCAAGTTGATCAGGCCGACGAGGACTGCGATGGCAAAAATAAAAGCTCCAATTTCAATAACCAGCAGACGCGCCGGATGGCTATTCCAGGCAAGCACTCCTCGCGGAATCAAAAACGCCGACATATGGCCAACGAACAATGCCAACAGCCCCCAGTGGAAAGGTACCGATCCCCAGAAAAGTTCTTTGCCTTCAAGGAACTGCGAGGAAAGCGACGAGAACTTGAATTTCGTGGAGCGGTAGCGCCAAATGGAACCGATCAGAAAAACGCATAGAGCAGCGTAGGGAAAACCAATGAGAATAAAGTTATCCAGTGAATTCATCGTTCTTTCGGTGTTATCGTTTACAAGGCATTTGCGCCTTTTCTAGGTTTTCTCTTGCTTTCTGAAGCATTTCTCCCGATTCGGTCGCCATTTCCGAATCTATCGATTTCAGAAAATCGGACGATTTGTCGTCTCGCTCGGCTATTTCCTGGAAATCGAAATCCAGCTTCAGGATTTCGTACAGAGCCAAGAGGGATTGTTGATAGATGGTGTAATACATTTCCGACCGATCAATCAATGTCTTGTAGTGCTTCTTATATGACTTTTCCTTGGCCTTGATTCGATCGCTGTTGAATTCCCGGATCATTTTCTTCAATGCCGGCGCAACCATCTTTTCGATCAATTCGACGACGATCGCCTCGTCTTTCAATTTGGGCAGCAAGCGCAGGACATTGCTCAAGTGGTCGGATAATTCGTGGCCGCAATCGTTCTGCACATTCTTATGTTCGCGATTGAGATTAACCAAAAGCTCCCCCCTCTTGTAATCGTCCCCAAAGAGCACGTATCCGATATCCAACGTTGTGATCGCCTGCACATCGAAAGAGCGGACAAAGAGTTCCTCGATTTCCAATAAGGTGGCTTCCGACATGAATTGCGCGAATGGCCGAAGTATTTCTCCCGCAGCTGGGTATCTGTCGTCGAGATGCGCTTGGATCTTGGCGACCGTATCCGGAGAATCCGGATCGGGGTACTCAAACAATTCAGCAATCAATTCGTAATCCGCGATTGAACTATTCATCGTTTTCAAATTCCTCTTGTTGGTTTTTCTGTAAATCCAAAGCCGACGCTTCCTTTCGTGTCACCCGCGAAATCAAGCATCTCGATCGCCTGTTCGCGGTGGGCAGCCGGAATGACGAAGCGCTCGTTAAATTTCGCCAGCGAAGTTAGCTTGTATATATCATCCGCCATCTCGGCAGTGATACCCGCTTCCTTCAGGGCGGTTTCCGCCTTATTGTCGTCGATGTCGCCCACCGTAACGCGTCTGCGATGAATCCTCACCGCCATCAGTTTCTTCAAGACTGTCTTGACCTTTCCCTCATCGCCTGCCGTGAACATACTCGCCATATATTTGAGCGGGAAACGGGCCTGATCGATGGTTCCCCATAGCTCTTCCGTGCTGGTATCATAGAGCCATTTGTCGCTCCAGATCTTGGCAATGGGATCCGCTTTATCGGCCTGTTCGGTATTCTTCTCGCTCAACGAAGCCATCACGGGCAGCAAAGGCGGGACATAAAAGAGCATGGGCAAGGTACGGAACTCCGGATGCAGAGGAAGCGCCAGCCCCCATTCTTTCACGAATTTATAGGTCGGCGATTGCTGGGCCGCCTTAATCGTGGAATCGGAAACGCCATTGGCTTGAGCAGACCGGATCACCTCCGGATCGAAAGGATCCATGATCATATTGAGCTGACGATCCACCAGTTGCGATTCATCATCCGAGGCTGAATCCTGAATCTGGTCGGCATCATAAAGCAGCACGCCGAGATAGCGGATTCTGCCTACACAGGAATGCATGCAGGCGGGCGCATGGCCTGCTTCCAGTCGAGGATAGCAAAGAATGCATTTCTCTGATTTCCCGGTGTGCCAATTGTAGTAGGATTTCTTGTACGGGCAGGCCGTGACGCACATCCTCCAGGCGCGGCAAACCTGCTGGTTGATGAGGACAACGCCGTCTTCGCCCCGTTTGTAAATAGCTCCCGAAGGACAGGAGGCGACACAGGCGGGATTTAGGCAGTGATTACAGATTCTCGGAAGATAGAAGAAGGCCATCCTTTCAAGTTGAAACATGGCTTCCTGCTCAGCCGCCGAGAGATCCGCCAGATTGGGATCCTTTCTCGCATAATCCGGCGTTCCGCTCAGGTCATCATCCCAGTTGGGGCCCATCTTGATATCGATGGGTTTTCCCGTAATCAGGGAAACGGGACGCGCCGTCGGCTGATCATCCATGGCAGGCGACTCAATGAGATCCAGATACTTGTAGGTAAAAGGCTCATAGTAGTCGTCAATCACCGGCATGTGCGGATTATGGAAAATATTGAGAAGCCCCCTTTTCTTTCCAGCGCCTCTCAGATTGATTTCGCCGCTACCGTTCTTCTGCCAACCGCCCCGGTAAATATCCTGATTCTCCCATTTTCTCGGATACCCGGTCCCTGGTTTGGTTTCCACATTGTTCCACCATTGGTATTCAACACCCTTTCTATCAGTCCAGATATTCTTGCAAGCGATTGAACAGGTGTGGCACCCGATACACTTATCGAGGTGAAACGTCATTGAAACTTGAGCTCGAATGTCCATATCTTTCAGCGGTTTAATTTATGGTTCTCCGGTCCTACCGGAAATTACCAACGCAGCCTTTCCATCTTCTTTACGATCACGTGCGTATCTCGGTTGGGAGCGATGGGGCCCCAGTAATTGAAATGGTAGGTAAACTGTCCATAGCCACCCGACAGGTAATTGGGTTTCAAATGAATCCGGGTAAAGCTGTTATGCCCGCCAGCCCGTTTATTCCCACGCACTTGGGACTTCGGAATCCCCACCGTCCGTTCCGGAACATGGTAAACGATACAGACGCCCCTGGGGATCCGCGCGCTCACGACCGCGCGGGTGCAATAAACGCCGTGGTCGTTATACACTTCCACCCAGTCGTTATCTTTGATGCCCAGTCCGTCCGCATCCGATTCGCTGATCCAGCAAGGCTCGCAGCCGCGCGAAAGGGTCAGCATTCTCAGATTGTCGCAGTAGGTGGAGTGGATATGCCATTTGCCATGGGGAGTGAGACAGTTCAGCACCTTGGCCTCTTCTTTCTTGAGAGTTTCCCGGAGGTCTCCGTATACTTCCGGTTTTGGAGAGGGTTTATAAGTCGGCAGATTCTCTCCGTAAGCGAGATACAATTCGTGATCGAGATAGACATGCTGGCGGCCCGTCAAGGTTCTCCACGGCACCAGCCTTTCGACATTGTAGGTGTAGGCGGAGTAAGCCCTGCCATCGTTCATCAAGCCTGACCAAAGCGGCGATGTGTTATATCTTCTGGGCTGCGCTTGCAGATCGGCATAATTTATTTTGACGTCTTTGCTGCCCTCGGCGATATCCGCCAGCGCCAGACCGGTTTTCTTCTCCATGTTCTCGTACGCCCGGACATTCAATTCGCCGTTGGTCAGAGTCGACAAATGGAGAACCGCGTTGGCGGCCCATTCGTCCTCCTCGATGGAGGGAAGCACTTCGCCCTCGAACTTTCTCACGGGAAAATGATTGGACTCGATCATTTCATCGTAGGCATCCTCGCACATATAGTGATTGCCATGGGCGCCCAGGCCATTGTCCCGAATTCCTTTGCCTATAGTGACGTATTTCTCGTAGAGCTTTGTATAATCACGATCCACCACGGCTATATTATGCATCGTCTTGCCCGGGATGGCTTCACACTCTCCCTTGTACCAGTCCTTGATTTCCGGCTGGCTTATTTCGCCTGCGGTGTCGTGCGCGATGGGGAGGCAAACGATATCCTTCTGCGGTTCGGACAAGTGGGTCTTGGCGAGTTCACTCGTGGCCTTGGCCAAGCCTTTGAAAATGTCCCAGTCCGTCTTGGATTCCCAGACTGGCGCGATAGCCTGCGACAAAGGATGGATGAACGAGTGCAGGTCGGTGCTGTTCAGGTCCGCCTTTTCGTACCACGAAGCCGCCGGCAGAACGATGTCGGAGTACAGCGCCGATGAATCCATCCGGAAATTGAGGTCGACTACGAGATCCATTTTGCCCAGCGGAGCGACTTCGTGCCACTTGACCTCCTCGGGATGGTCATCGACGTCTTTGCCGATCGCGTTCGAGTGGGTGCCCAGGTAGTGCTTCAAGGCATACTCGTGCCCCTTCATGCTGCCCATGATGGCGTTTCCTCTCCAGATATACCATACTCGGGGATGATTCTCGGGGGCTTCGGGATCGCTGACGGAGTACTTCAACTCCTTCGACTTGAGCTTCTCAAGGACGTGGTTCTTGATGTCCCCATCCGTTTTGGCGCCTTCTCCGATCGCTTTCTTGCTCAGTTCGAGAGTGTTTTCATTGAACTGAGGATAGAAAGGCATCCATCCCATGCGGACAGCCTGGAATATAGTATCCGCGGTGTGCTGCCGGGTCCATTCATTGTCGGGAACGGTATTGTATTTGGAGAACTGACCGTCGTAACGGTATTGACAGGTATTAATATAGTGCCAGATCGGCGCCTGCTGGAGACGGACGGGGCCTTGCCAATCTTTCGCGAAGGCCAGGCTTCCCCACGAATCCATCGGAGCCAGCTTCTCTTGCCCGACATAGTGGTTCATGCCTCCGCCGTTTTTGCCGACGCAACCACACATCATCAAGGCCATGATTCCAGACCGGTACATTAAATTGGCATGGTACCAGTGATTGATCCCCGCACCCACAATGATCATGCATTTGCCTTCGGTTAGCTCGGCGGTATTGGCCCACTCGTGGGCGAATTGAATCACGGTCTTGGAATCCACCCCGGTGAAGATCTCCTGCCAGGCGGGAGTGTAGGCCGCCTCCCGATCCGTGTAGTCGTCTGGATACGCGCCGGCCAATCCTCTGCCCACGCCGTATTGGCCCATTGTAATATCATATACGGTGGTAACCGGAATTCTTCCTTCGGTCGTTTCTATATATTTAACGGGAACGCCTCTCAACGGGTGGTTGTCCAGGCCAAATTCGGTGAACTCGACCTGCAGCACTTCATCGCTATGCTTTAATAAAGTTAGAAGAGGATTGTACGGTTGGTCATCTTCGGCGTTTTCGAGCTTCATATTCCAATTGCCGCCCTCCTTATCCCATCGGGATCCCGAACTGCCTTTGGGAATGATGAAGTCGCCTGTCTCCTCATCGATGTTGAGGAATTTCCAGTCGCCATTCTCCAGATCTCTATTTGATTCCAGTTCGTTGGCGCGCACCAGTCTTCCCGGTTTGTAATGATCTCCTTCCTTCTCCAGCTTCACCAGGTAAGGGCTGTCGGTGTAGCGCTTTACGTAATCGATAAAGTAAGGCTTGGGATACTCGTGGTGCCATTCTTTCAGGATGACGTGAGTGACGGCCATCCAGAAAGCGCCATCGCTCCCCGCGTGAAGCGGCACCCATTGATCCGCATACTTGCAGACCTGGCTGAAGTCGGGCGAGAAGACCACCGCTTTCGTTCCGTTGTGGCGTGACTCGGCAAAGAAATGGCAGTCCGGCGTTCGCGTCATATTCAGACACGCGCCCATGTCCGCAATCATTTTAGAGTTGTACCAGTCGGCGCTCTCGCAAACGTCGGTTTGCTCTCCCCAGACTTCAGGAAAGGCTGTCGGGAGGTCGCAATACCAATCATAGAAACTCAGATTAATGCCCCCAAACAATTGGAGAAATCTTCCACCCGCCGCGTAGCTCAACATCGACATCGCGGGGATCGGGGAAAAGCCCGCGACGCGGTCCGGACCATATTTCTTGGCCGTGTGAAGATTCGCCGCCGCCATCAGCTCGTTGACTTCCTCCCAACCTACTCTGCGGAAGCCGCCTTTGCCTCTCGCTTTCTGATAACCGGCTCGTTTTTCCTCATCGGCCTGAAGATTCTCCCAGGCCTTCACGGGGTCTCCGCCAGCCTTCTCCTTCTCTTCCCTATATGCGTTGATCAACGCGCTCCGAATCAAGGGATATTTTATCCGCAGCGGGCTATATAGATACCAGGAATAGGAGATACCTCGCTGACATCCGCGGGGCTCATATGGCGGCAATTTGCTTTCCAGCAAAGGATAGTCCAACTGCTGCGTCTCCCAGACGACGATCCCGTCTTTCACGTGGATTTGCCAGGAACAACCTCCGGTGCAATTTACACCGTGGGTGCTTCTCACAATGCGATCATGCTGAAACCGGTTCCGGTAAAACTCCTCCCATTGACGGGTTTGCGGGGAAATGATGTCTTCTATCCAGCTCATAATTCTTATATTGTTATCTGAAGCTTGTTAGTTATCGGAACTGATCTGCCGCTCGAAAATCTCGCTGTTGACGCTTCCTTTCTTGCGTTTGCGCCACAGCATTGGAAAGACCCCCATGAGGACGGCTGCGCCGATGATTCCCGATAAGAGCAGGGTCTGACCGTAATCTTTCACCTGCTGCTCCTCGTGCGTCTGATCGACTTGTCTCAAGAAGGCCGCCAGGTTGACCATCTCCTCCTTGGTCAGAGGCTTATCTCCATAGGCCTCCTTCATGGCAGGAAACGGAGTGCCGGCTAAAAAGGCTTCGATGGCTATTGCTCCAGCCGCTCCTCCGCCAAGGGTCGAGTATTCGAGGGTCAAGTCCTTCGCTAGCGATCCTCCCGCCATAACATTGTCGTTGCTAACATGATGGCACGAGTTGCAAGTAGGCCCTTTGTTCTCCAGTCGTATTAGTCCGACAAAGAGCTTTTCGCCTATTGAGCTATCTCCCGGCAAAGCGCTCTCTACAATCGCGGATGGCGCAGGCTCGACTCGCGTCGAATCGGAAGTCTCCGCTTTCTTTGTTTCTGCAACGGCGTCACCCGCAGGATCTACGGACGTGAAGATCCCGTTCATAACGGCGAAGTGGCCGGGGAAGGTACAGAGGTATGGGTATTTCCCGGGAGGCGGAACGGTGAAGATGACTTCGGTCTGCTCACCGCCGCCAATCATTCCGGTAGCAGCTAAAACAAGGTCTTTTTTTTCGTCCGTTGGAAGGTAGTTCTGCTCGAGCGTCGACGTGGCGCATGCCATGCCGAAATCGAAGACGACAGTGCCGGTCTTGATCAGCACGAAGTTGTGGCCCATGGCCTGAACCGGCAAAACACCGATGTGCTTGAGGACCACTTTGACAGTTGCGCCTGCGGGAGCACTGAGCTCCTTGGTGCTGAACTGCATGGCGTCGTTGCCGGTCAGTTCGAGCACAATCATTTCATCAGAGGTCTGACCCAGGATCGGCAATGGCGTGGAAATAACCAAAGCTGAACAGACGGCAAAAGTAAGGAAAGCAATCAGCGGGTTTTTCATGGAATTGGTTCTGTTTATCGCGTTAAATTGATTCTTCTTACCGAGGTTCGTGAGGATGGTTGTTTAATGGATTTCTGAATACGGAAATCACTGGTTGGTCCGGCCGAGCTCATCTAGTAACGTGAATTTGATATCCAAATCCTGACTGAGTTGCTGCAGACTCTGGGTTTGAAGCATTTCAGTGATTTCTTGCCTGATCCCCCCCCATTGCTGGTGTACGGGACAAGGCGAATCGTCGTGACATCCAGGAAATCCCATAACGCATTCATGCAGGACCGTTGGACCGTCGATAGCATTGATGATTTCCAATGGTGAAATGTCTTGCGCTGGTTTAGCCAAACGGAAGCCACCATGCCTACCCTTTTGGGAAGAGACTAAACCGTTTCGCGAAAGGGATTGCAGAACCTTTCCAAGGAAGTCTGAAGGGATGTCTAAACCGTCCGAAATATCACGTTGGAGCATTGGCCCATCCGTCGTTTTGGCTGCTAAATAAAGCATCGCCTGCAATCCGTATTCACATGTTTTAGAAAATAGGGCAGCCATCGAATTCATTGAATCGCTACGGGTTTAATTCCCGGCTGGTTGCGGCTCTTTAAAAAATTAAATATTCTATTTCAAATACTTCGTCTGCGTGCTTCGGGAGTCTTCAGCTTGCAGCGGGGAGTTTATTTAAGATAATAAGGTCTTTTTATCTTAATATCGATTAAGTTCACCATTTTACCCCGATGTCAACTCTTGTTTTCAACTTTATTGATACGGGCATCATTTAATCGGCTGAGGTTGTGGATTCCCCATCATCCAGGCCTAAAAGCGTCGCCGTGGCCCCTTTTAAAAAAAGCCCTTCTAGCGAAGCTGCTATTCGGGCTACGGTCCGCAATCCGGCCGAGCTCATTCACGCATCTGAACAGCAGGTATTCTCTTTCGTCAGGACGTCTCAACGCATCGAGACGCCGACAGTATTCGGTGGCCTAACAAGACCTTGTCGATAGGTGTGAGCGTTTGCCTTATCGTCGGAATCCCCGTTCTCCTAAGCCAGCCAATGGCCAAGTGCTCATCTCAGACCGCTGAATAATACAGTGAATCGTTTTCTGCACCGTCGGAGTCAATCTCCTGCTCGCCGAGGGACACGCTGTTGACTCGTACCCACTTACTGCGCTAATTATTAAGTTACTCATGGATCTCATCGAACAGTCCAACGCTGATCAGCAGTTCACGCTTCAAGAAAGCCGAGCCCTCGTGGGCAGGCTCTCCGAATCCAGGATTTTCAAGGACTACGAGAAGGCATACTCCCGGTCCAGCGGGCTCCCCCTCGCCATCCGCCCCACCGAGTCCTTCCAAATGGCGATGCGCGGCAAAAAGACCGAGAATCCGTTCTGCGCCCTCATGGCAAACACGAACAAGAGCTGCGTCGCCTGCCTGGAGATCCAAGCCGAAATGGAGAAATCCTCCAAGCTAGAGCCGAAATCGCTCCACTGCTTCGCCGGTATGTGCGACACCATGGTGCCCATCCGCGTCGGTGACAAGCTCATCGCCTTTCTCCAAACCGGGCAAGTCCTGCTCGACCAGCCGACCAAAGACGGGTTCGACAAAATCACCCGCCAGCTCCTGGACTGGGGGGCCAAGGTCGACCTCAAAAGTCTCGAGGAAGCCTATTTCCAAACCCGAGTGCTAGACAAGGAGCAGTACGAGGGATTCGTCAACATGCTCTCCATTTTCGCCAACCACCTAGCCATCATCGGAAACTCCATCAAGATCAAGGAGAACGCCAACGAACCGCAAACCGTTGTTCGGGCCCGGAAGTACATCGAGAAGAATTACGACAAGCACCTGAGCCTGGAGGAAGCGGCCAAGGCGGTGAACACGAGCGTCCGCTATTTCTGCAAGGTATTCAAAAAGTCCACCAGCATGACTTTCGTCGACTACCTCACCCGCCTCCGTATCGAGAAATCGAAGAACCTGCTCCTGGATCCGAACAAACGCATCAGCGAGATCGCCTACGACGTCGGCTTCGAGTCCCTCACCCAATTCAATCGCTCCTTCAAAAAGCTCTCCGCCCAAACCCCCAGCGAATACCGGAAGACGGTTTGAGCAAAAGGTAGGGCAGCTGCGTCCCGCAGCGCCGCGACGGTTCTCGAATCGTTCTAAGGAACGAAGGTTAATCGCTGCTTCACTCGAACCGCAACCGGTTCCCCTTTGTACTTTGCGGGCTCCCATCTCGACCGTTTTATCGATTCGATCGCCGGTTCATTGAAAGCACTGTGAGTAGAATTCGCAACTTCGAGACGCCGCACTTTACCCTCAGCATCAAGCACCCATTGCAAGTCGACAAATCCTCTAACTTTGGCTTTCTTCAACGCAAAAGGATAATTCGGCTCCACCTGGGTCAAGGCTCGCGGCAGTTCATTCACCCTATTGAGCTCGAAAATGTCTTCCTCGCGAAAAGAAACTCTTAGCGGTATTTTAAATTTCATTTCCACCAAGAGTTGATCATCGTTCATTTCGAGCGGCTTGAATTTCCAGGCCAGGATCGTCAACTCGACCCTCTTTCTAACTTCCTCAGGAGCCTCCTCACCAACCTCTACGGCCACCACATCGCCACTAGCCGCAACACCCACCTTCAATGTCACGTCCAGGTCTCCGTACTTTTCCTGCAATTCGATGGGATACTCCACCATCGTTCTGTACGCGAGTTCCGGCTTTGCAGACAATTCCTTCACGCCAACCAGCTTTGGCTCGGTGTTGTTCAAACGTCGCTCCAGTAATTCCAACACCTCATCCGAATCGTAGAAGGCTGCCAATTCCATTAATCCCGAGCCGCTCGAAAAGGTGTAGTCGGCCGATAGGCCCTGTTCGAAGAGGCCCTCAATGACCATCGAAGAATTCAAGCGAATGGCTTTTCGCAAGGAAGATGCGCTATATTCGCTTTCGAAAAGCCACAACCCGCCGGCTTCCAAGAGGGTCTCCGAGATCTCTTTTTCACCGAGATTGACCGCGTACATGAGCGGCGAAACGCCCTCCCTCGCTTCCTTGTTCACGCTCACGCCATAGTCGATCAGACAGCTTACCGATTCTGGAGCGCCTTCGCGGATGGCATGCAACACAGGATCATGGCTCCCGGATTCACTGGCGGCGCCTCCATTCTCCATCAACCAGCAAATGGCGTTTCGATTTCCCACTCCACAGGCAACCAGCAACGGAGTGATTCCATTGGATGAAACCTGCGTCACAGACGCTCCACCGGCTTTCACGGATTCGAGAAGCTCCACATCAGCATAACCGGCAATCGCATGCATGAAGTTAACCCCGTCTTTTGAATACGTACCTTTAACCTTGTACGTTTCCTGCATCCAACGCGCCAGCGCAACGCGTTCGTTCGCCAACATAGCTAAAACCCTTTTCGACGCCGAACTCTTGTCCAGGTTCAAACGAGCTCCCAACTCCATTAGGTATATCGCGATTTCCTGATGGCCCTTGTTAAAAGCGCTCAGCGCCCCAAGCGAATATTGAAGCCTCTGCTTCGAACCTGTCGCCTTGTCAGTCGCGATCAGCTTGACGATATCCAGCCAGCCGTTTCCCCCCGCTATGTCCAAGACGTTTACCATGAATTTATCTTCCGCAAACGGATCGGTGCCTTTACCGATCAAATACTCTACGACATTGGCTCTCCCTCCGCTCGCTGCATACATCATGAGCGTCCGGTCCTTTCCATCTTTATACTTCAGCCGTTTCGGATTTTCTTCAATCAGCCGGGAAAGCGTATCCACATTTCCATTCACCGCAGCCAATCGCAGCAGATCGTTCACTTCTTTATTTTCCTCATCAATCGGCTTCAAGTTGCCTGTATCATCGATCAGCCAAACAGCTAAACTCCCGTCAGGATCAATCTCTCTTCCCTTAAAGCCTAACGGAAGGCTTATATCGTCGGAGCTCCCTTGAGTCACAATCTCGACGGCTCTCACTTCCTGATCGACCAACCAGCCGAAAATCACTAAGCCTCCATCACTAGATTTAGTCTTCCCCTTCAGCGAACCTGGTAGTCGGAATTGAACCCAGTACTCAGATGGTTCATTTCGATTTGTATACAGCTCAGGGTCCTTTTTGATTTGGTACTGATAGATTGAAGACATGAACTTCGGATCAATTGGCAATTCTCCAGCATACGACCATCCTTCCCCAAAGCGATGACGCTCTACCTCCGAATCCGTCGACGTATCTAATACAGGCAAACCCTTTCGGAACTCCGTCACCTCGAACGTCGTCGGACCCACATCATAGAAGATCCGGATCGGTTCCCCGGATAATATGCTGCATAACAGGCTGACGCTAACGCACAGCAAAGAGAAAACACGCATCGTAGGATTCATAGAAACAAGGGCTGGAGGGCAAATATCGCTCAAATAACTAGCGAAATTCGTACTCTTGAAGAGGGAAGCCTGAATTACAAGCAAATCACATTCAGTCGCTAACGCTTCTCGCTTTCGCTTTTCTTCACCTCTATCTTTTCCGATTTCGTTTCGCGTTCAATTTCCGGATACGATCTTCTGAAGAACAGATAGAAAAGCGAGGGACACAGCAACAGGGTCAACGCGGTCGCGAAGCCCAGTCCGAACATCATGGCATACGCCATTGAGCTCCACATGCCGCCACCGCTCAACGCGAGTGGCAAAAGCCCGATTATCGTCGTGCATGTAGTTAGAATAATGGGACGCATTCGAGAAGTTGCCGCAGCGACGATCGCTTCGACAAGGCTGGGCTTTATCTCAAGCTGAATATTGATTTCGTCGATCAGCAGAATCGCGTTATTCACGATGATCCCCATCAATGCGATCAACCCGAGAATCGTCATGAATCCCACCGAAGAGCCCGTTATTATCAGCCCGGGAACCACGCCGATCATCATTGGCGGAATCGTGAGCAGGATTATCGAGAAACGTCGCAGACTGTTGAACTGGGCGATGAGGATCAAGCCGAGTAAGGAAAAGGACAACGGCATCGCCGCGGCGAGGTTTTTTTGGGATTCCGCACTCTCCTCCTGCTCACCGCCATATTCTATATAATAACCTCTCGGCCAACTCTCTTTCGACATCTCCTCCGAAAGCGCAGGTTGGATCTCCGCCAGCAGCTCGCTAGCGAAACGGTCCAAGGCTTTGCCTTTAATTGTCATTACCCGCAGCGTATTTTCCCGCAATATCGAGCCCGGCTGAAATCCGATAGAAACCTCCGCCACTTGACCTAGCGGAACGGTGCCTACCGAACCGCCGTAAATCGGCAGATCGACCATCCTCTCTGGACGTTCGCGGTAGTCCTCTTGCGATCGAATTATGACGGGAATCGATTTGTTCTCCTCTAGAAAATACGTGACGGCCTTTCCGGTCAACTGGAGGTTTAGCGCCTGGGCAATCGCCTCAGTCGTCAACCCCAGACGAGCGGCTCGCACGGGATCCGGATCAATATTCGCCTGCTTTATCCAAGCCCCCCAATCGTCTCTCACATCGTATAAGCCTTCGATATCGCGTAATCGCTCCGAGATTCGATCTCTCAACTCATACAGCGTATCGACGTCGCTTCCATATAGACGAATTTGAATCGGGTCGCCGACCGGAGGGCCATTCTCGAGCGCTTTCGGAGTCACGCGAGCATCGATCAACTCGTTCTGCGCGAACGAGCGAGTCGCTTCGACCAAATCAGAAATCGCCTCCGGGTCGCTCGTGTGAGTGAGCACGGACAAGAAGCCGTAATTCGGATTGCTAGATTCTGGCGACAACGACAAGTACCAGCGCGGCCCGCCGCCGCCAATCCAACTCGATACGCTTTCCACGCTTTCGTTTTCATCCAATAGCCAGCGCTCTAGCCGTTCCATTACTCGCTCTGTCTCCAAAATATCGGTACCGAGCGGCAATTCGCAATCGATCACGAATTGGCCGCGCTCGTTCGGAGGGAAGAATATTGTCGGCACGAATCGCATACCGACCATCGCCAGCATTGTCAGAACTAGAATCGACAGAGGATAAATCCATCCAAAACGGATGACAGCACGCAATAGCCGCTCGTAAGGCCGATAGCATCGATTGAGCAATCTTCCCACAAACGTATCTCGCTTGAGAGGCTTCAGAAAATAGTAGCAGAAAAGCGGAATAATCGTGATCGACAGCACCCAGCTCGCCAACAAGCACAACGTGATTACCGCGAAAAGGCTGTAGGTGAACTCGCTCGTTCCGCCCTTGGAAAGCGCGATCGTCGAAAAAGCGGCTATCGTCGTGCCGCTCGCAGCCAATAGAGGAATCACCAACCCCTTCACTGAATCCACAACGGCCTTCATCCGATCCTCGCCTCTATTCTGCCGCACCAGGATCTGCTCCGATACCACCACCGCATTGTCGACGAGAAGGCCCAAGGCGATGATCAGCGCCGCTATCGACATCATTTCCAACTGCACGCCGAACTGCGGCATGAAAACGAACGTAATCAACACAGCCGACGGAACCAGAACGCCCACGATCAGAGCGATCCGCACGCCCGCGAAAAAATACATAACCAGCACAACGAAGAAAAACGCCTGACCGAGATTCACCACGAAATCGTTGATCGACTTGCTGACATAGGTTGGCTGATAGAACATGCGTTCGATATCCAAGCCTATCGGCAGATTCGCCTGAGCCTCCGACAACTTCTCTTCGATGCGCTCTCCGACTTTCGTCACGGCCTCGCCTTCGACCATCGATATGGCGATGCAGATCGATCGAATCCCATTGTAGTGGGAAATCAATGTTGGCGGATCTTCATAGCCCCGCTTCACCTTCGCGAAATCCGAGACGCGAATGGCCGACGAGCTTCCAGATGGGGAAAGCCGATAGCTGGCTAACTCGTCCAAGCTTCTGAATTCCCCTTTCGTCACGACATTCAACCGCTCCTTCCCCGCCAAGATCGAGCCACTGCTCGCCACCGCATTCTGCGAAGCAATAACCTGGACGAGCTGATTTGGATCGAAGCCTTTCGCCGCTATATCGCTACTGGAAAGCTCCAGATAAACGCGCTCTTCGACATCGCCATGGAATTCCACCTTGCCCACCCCGGCGATCACCATCAATTCATCGCGAATCGCATCCGCGTAGTCGCGCATCTCCTTATAGGTAAAGCCATCGCTAACCAAAGCGTATATATAGGGGAAGACGTCCCCGACATCGTCCTTCACATCCGGGGGGAGAGCGCCTTGAGGAAGACTCACTACATCGACTTTGTTTCGCATGTCCTGCCAGATTGGCTCCAAATCGAAATAGCGATCATCCAGCTCGACCGAGAGGATCGACAAGCCTGGCTTCGATTGAGATTTTATCGTTTTGATTTCAGGCATCTGACGCAGCGCCCGTTCGAGCGGATCGCTGATTTGCTGCTCGACCTCGAAAGTTGAACGTCCTGGGAACAAGGTGATTATCTTCGATTCCCGAATCGTGAATTCTGGATACTCCATCCGACCTATATTTTTATAGG
>JAJFLS010000402.1 GCA_021772595.1 Opitutales bacterium | reverse complement strand
GAAGTCCTACAACGCGTTCATTCTCTTGGCCGTTCCGTTCTTTCTACTCGCGGCAAACTTGATGAACGAAGCGGGGATCACGGAACGGCTCGTCAGTCTCGCCCGCGCGTCCGTCGGACATCTTCCCGGCGGCCTTGGGCATATAAACGTTTTGGTCAGCATGCTATTTGCCGGAATCTCGGGATCCTCGACAGCCGATGCGGCGGGCATCGGATCGCTGCTCATTCCGGCCATGAAGAAGCAGGGCTACGACTCGAGTTTCTCTGTCGCGATCACCGCTTGCTCTTCTGTAATGGGAGTCATCATACCGCCCAGCATCTTGATGATCGTTTGGGGCGGGCTAATGTCGGTATCCATTGGAGGACTGTTTCTAGCTGGGGTCGTCCCCGGATTGTTGATGGCCCTTTTCATGATGGGCACCGTTTTGGTATACGCCAAATTGCGAGGCTATCCGATCTATCAAAGAGCCTCGTTCAAAGAATTCCTCCGCGCCTTGGGGCAGTCGATATTCGCTCTCGTGACACCCGCGATCATCATCGGAGGAATCGTAGGTGGATTTTTTACACCGACTGAGGCGTCCGTTATCGCCGTAATCTACTCCGCCCTGCTCGGAGGAGCCGTCTACCGCGCGATCGGGCTGAAAGAGTTTCCCAAGGTTCTCTATAATTCTGGAAGACTAGCAGCGATCTCACTTTTTTGCATCGGCACCGCGTCCGCGTTCGGATGGATCTTGGCCTATTTCCGAGTGCCCCAAGCCCTCGTTGATTCCATAGCGGGATTCGGCTCGGGAATCGTGACCACGGGCCTGCTCGTCGCCTTGTCCTTTCTCGTAATCGGCATGTTCATCGACGCTATTCCCGCCATCATCATTCTAGGCACGATACTCTTCCCGCTCGCTGATACGGTTGGGATGCATCCCATTCATTTCGCAATAATCGGCGTCATCTCCTTGGCATTCGGCCTCGTCACGCCGCCCTATGGACTATGCCTGCTGATCTCCTGCACCATTGGAGAAACGGCGGTCCCAAAAGTCATAAAAGACGTAACCGTGCTGCTATTGCCCATGCTACTGCTGCTGCTCCTCGTAATTTTATTCCCAGAAATCGTCCTGTTTCTGCCACGTTTGATAGCGCCGGACTTTCTGTAGATCGAAGAAGGCTAACTCCTGAGCAAAGGAGCGAACGGCACCGAATCGCGGCGGCTAATGAAGCAACAGGAATGCGCTCTTTACTCACTCCAACTGGAACCTACTATTTGATCGCAGTCTTACAAATGCGTCAGATCCAAATGCCAATCACTTCCATCCGTAACCAGGATGTCTCCCGTTGTCCTATACTCGTAGGTGATGTGATCGATATGCACTTCTTCAGGCAGGACATTAACAATGATGTCCTCGGAATTCAAAGACAGTATTCGAGTACGTAGCGTATCCCGTTTAACGAATTGATTGGATGCGTTATCCATGGCAAACAAGTACCCTCGAAGTCTGACCAATGCTCCATCGCATTCCGCAACTTCACCTATGAAATGCCTACGGACATCACCAGTATAAAGTTGCCTATGGATAACGTGAATTTTTTCTCCATCTTTTAGGATCATAACCGCTCAGGTAGACGACTGTTCCGAACAGCGCGATTTAGACAAAATATCCCCAAAAGATCAATACAAATAGTTCCTTGGAATAGCGCTTAGACGCTATTATTTCTGTGACTTGATCAGATTTCACCCCATTCGTCGTCACCCTTGTTCTCGCCCAACACGACAGGTTAAGACAGTGGCGAATTAGTTCGGATACTCGATTCAAGATAATCCCCGAGCAGAACCCATCCACAAAAAACCGGACGCGATACAGCGTCCGGCTTTTCAATTGAATTCCTGGGAGCTCTACTCTTCTTCAGGAACGGGCTCGGCCTTTGCTTTCTTCTTGGCAGGTTTCGCGACCGGTTTTTTCTCCTCGATTTCCACGACTTAAGCACAAACCAAGTGGACTAGGTAAGTTTCTCTTAACAGGTGACTTACGGAATTATCAATTACACCGCTAATATAGGCATTTAAGCGGACATACTCGAAATCCGATAAGTTAGGAGTGAGAGAAAGTCCACTCGTAAGGGTTAGTCTGCAACGAGCAGGCATTTTGATAGCGTGTTTTCTGATTTTTGGATCAATTGCGGCACATGCCAAAATCTGGGTCGGCATGTCGAAAGCGGAACTGGTCGTCGAAATAGGTTACCCCAAATCCTCGCTTCAATTGGGCAACAAGGAGCTCCATCTCTACGAAGAATCTCGCAAGGTGGAAATCGTCGATGATCGAGTCGTAACTCTCACCGGCTTTCCCGAATCGATGATAAATGCTTCAGAGATCGTTCCTCAAGCGACTGTCCCGAAAATCATCGAGCCGCCAGAAGAGTTACCAGTCGCTCCCGAGCCAGCGAAAGAATCGATCACGCTCAACAGCGAAACCATCCAAGACTCCGAATCGAAGTCGGTCTTGCAGCTCATCAACGAATTCAGCCCCCAGTCATATGCCATTGGAGGTGGAACGCTTATCGTCCTCCTGATCGCATTGATTATACTAAAAAGGAGCCACAAAGAAATCGAACAGGAGCACAGCGGAAAAACGATCGACGCGCCTTCCCCTTTCGAGAACCCAAAACCGGCCAGAGAGCCCGTTCGAATCGAATACAAAGACGACGATCCATCGTCCGACAAAGAACGTCCTCCAAAAGCCGACCCAGAGCGTTCGGCACTTAGCATACGTGATCGATCCACCAGGAGCTCGGAAGTTCAAATTTCCCGAAAGCCGCTCGTCAGAAGCGGAGCGACATCCGCCCCTGAGCCGGCCTCGAAGCCGACCTCGAAGCCGATCGTCCCTGCAGTCGAAAATTCAGAGCCCAGTCCAGAGACCGACAACTCATCGCGACTCAAGCTCCGACACGATTGACGCCGCCGTATTTGGTTCTTCAGGACAATCGCGGTTGAGCATTCTAATCCTCTCATAGAGTGCCTAACAAGTGGAAAAACATTCGGGACGGCGCCCGAACGCTACCTATTTGAATAGAATTTTGGGGTAGTGAACGGGCGCCGCCCCGTTCCAACGATTCGCCGAATTGACTTGCTGGACACCCATTCCAGCCTTGCTCCTAATTTCATCACAGTAGAGCATGTTCACTCGCACATGAAGACATTCGCTACTCCCATTTCTGCATCTATCGCGTTTCTACTAGCCCTCCTCATCGGTCCGTCTTTCGCCCAAGGAAAATCGAAAAGCATCGTCTTCATCGCCGGAACTCCCAGCCACGGTTGGAACAAACACGAGTTCCCCGCTGGATGCCAGCTCCTGGCCAAATGCCTCAACGAAAGCGGACTGGACCTGCAAGCCCATGTCAGTCTTGGCTGGCCCGAGGACGACCGTCTTCTCGAAACCGCGAGCGCCATCGTCCTTTTTAGCGACGGCAACGAAAACCACGTCGCCCTGGGAAGAGAAGATTCGCTCAACCAACTCTACGAAAACGGAGCAGGAATCGCCATTCTCCACTACGCTCTCGAACCGGGCGACCCGGCTCTCGACAATTTCCTTCAAAAAGCCATCGGCGGATACTTCGAAGTCGACTGGTCGGTCAATCCAGTGTGGACGCTAACCGAACCGATCATCGCCAAGCACCCGATCACTTCCGGTGTCGCTTCCTTCGAGCTCGAAGACGAATGGTACTATCATCTTAGATTCGCCCGCGACGCCAACGACATCATTCCTCTCCTATCGACGATTCCTCCGGCCAACTCCCTGGGAAAGGACGGCCCGAGGAGCGGAAACCCTTCCGTTCGAAGC
>JAJFLS010000401.1 GCA_021772595.1 Opitutales bacterium | reverse complement strand
GAGGAAGTTGCAGAAATCATTGAAGCGGGAAAAGGGCAGATGCCTTCCTTTCAAACGTTTTCAGAAGTCGAGAAGCGGGCGATTATTGCATTTCTTTTTGAAGAGGGCGGTAAGGAGAATATCGATACGGAGAACCTGAGCTTTAGTTGGTCGGGCGCGATTCCCTGGGTAAGCACGGGGCATAGGGATTTTCATGACCAAGATGGCTATCCGATAAACAAGCGACCCTGGGGCGCCCTGAACGCGATCGATCTAAACAAAGGGGAAATTCTATGGCAAGTTCCGCTCGGTACGTATCCGAGTTTGGAAGCGCAAGGTTTGCCTCCAACAGGTACTTTCAATATCGGAGGTCCTGTCGTGACTGCCGGAGGATTGATTTTTATCGGAGCGACGAAGGACGAGCGATTCCGCGCCTTCGACAAGAAGACGGGCGAACAGCTTTGGCAGTACCAAATGGAAGGCGCGGGCTACGCGACCCCAGCGACCTTCGAGATCGAAGGCAGGCAGTTCGTAGTCATCGCCGGCGGCGGAGGCGGCAAACTGCAAACCCGATCCGGAGACAGCTACTATTGTTTCGCGCTGCCGGAGGAGTAGCGCGACGAGATGGGGTCAGCAACTCCATCTGGATGGGTAAAAGAGCTTTGAATAGAAGGCGGAATATTGCCTAAAAACATTGATTATCCAGTCGGTTCTTAGGAAGTGATCGATTTCTTCCGATACATGATGGGATTCGTTTTGAGAATGTCCTCTGCCGAATCAGGAGAGCTGTAGATATGAGAAACGTCATCATTTTGCTAGTCATCGGAGTTTTCGCGGTTCCGTCTTTGTTTGCTGGAATTGACCTCGACGTGAGCATTGCGATTGGAACCCGTATTGAATCCCACGAACATGGGGTTGAAGATCGGAATGGTCCTCCTCCCTGGGCTCCTGCTCATGGTCGACGGGCAAAGGAGAAGTATCACTACTATCCTGCGCAGCAGGTCTACCGCAATGCCAGTACCGGAGCTTGGGTTTACTATCGAAATGGCGAGTGGACGGTAGGGATGAGCTTGCCGAGTGTGATTCGGATCGGTTCCGAGTCGCGATTTGTATCCTTGGAAATGAACTCGGATCGACCGGACGCCTACCATCAGGAAGTCATACGTTCTTACCCCTCGCACATCGCAAAGGTTAGCGTCAGTAGCTCATCTTCAGCGAGTTCTTCCCATCCAGGCAAGGGTCATGGCCATTCCAAAGGGAATCCTGGAAAGTCAAAAGGCAAAAAGAAATAGGACTACGGCGTCTTCGGTGCTTGAGGCCAAGGGGTCTCGCCGGGGGCCCATTCTTTGGGTTGCGTGGCGCGGACTTTTTCGACGCGATCGACCAGCCATTGCGGAGGCTTCTTGTTTTCGTCCAAACCGTAAATGTAGGGAAGGGGTGGATCCATGAGCAGGGGTTTGTCGCCGAGGGGAGGGCGTTCTTTTCCGACTTCCGCAAGGCGAGCCTGAAGTGTATTCACGATCCAAGGATTGTCGGCGGCAATGTCGGTAGTTTCGTGCGGATCGTTTATGATATTGAATAACCGATCGCCCATAAGCTTGTAATCGCCTTGGCGAATCGTGGGAATCCGCACACTTCCGGTGACCTCGTAGACAATCTCGGTCCTCGGACTGGGGTCGGATGCGAAGAGCATCTCGGTCATGTCGTGACTGTCGAGCGGATGTTCTTGCTCTAGACTTCCACCGGCCAATGTGACGAACGTGGAGAAGAAATCCGCGATAAACATCATGCCGTTGTTTAGCGTTTGCGGTCGCGCGTGACCAGGCCACTTGACTATGCATGGCACGCGGACGCCTCCTTCGAATGTCGTGTTCTTCGTGCCTCGGTAGGGGTGATTAGACTCTTCGGTCAGCCCGCCGTTGTCGTTGGCGAAGACGATCAGGGTGTTGTCCTCGAAACCGTTTCGGTCGATGGCGCTAAGTATGCGTCCAACGGCTTCGTCGAAAATCTTGAGCGCGGCATTGCGGGCTCCGTACTGTTCGGCGTATCGGGGCACTTCGTTGATGGGCCCGTGCACGGCGTTGAAGGGAACGTAGAGGAAGAAGGGTTTATCTTGGCTTTGCTGCCCGATTACGCGAGCGGCTTCGGCGCCGATGAGATCGGTCGTGTATCCATTTTCTTCGAGCGGTCGTTCATTTCGATGCCAGTCGTAGACTGCAAAGCGCGCAGGCGCATTGTGTGGGATTGTGTAATTGTTGTAGTCGATGCCCCAGGCATAGTGACCGTATTGATGCATAAACCCCTGCTGCATGGGAAGGTGTTCTTTCAGCCACTCGCCGCAGTGCCATTTGCCGATCAGGGCCGTGAAGTAGCCGGTTTCTTTCAGCGCTTCAGCGACGGTGCGTTCGTTCGTATCGAGCGCGTGTATACGACGGGTGGGTACGCCTCTGTCGTTGATGGCGAGAGTGAGGCCGACTTTTTCTAAGTAGCTTGGCTTGCCGAAATCTTCGGACCGCCAGTCCATCCAAGTGCGAAAGGCGTAGCGCCCCGTAAGGAAGGCCCCGCGAGTGGGGGCGCAGACTGAGTGAGAGTAGAACTGGGTGAGCTTCATGCCCTCGGAAGCGAGCTGATCGAGATTCGGGGTGAGGTCCTTGTCGCCGCCGTTGAAACCCGGCTGGGCCCAGCCCATATCGTCGGAAAGGATGAAGACAATATTCGGCCGGCTGCCCGTGAGCTCTTCGCTGTAGCCATTCGCCAGAGCAATTAGAAGGATTGGGTAGAGAAGTGTTTTGAGCAACATGGGTAGGAGCGTAGGGATTGGGCGGGTCTTGTCGATAACGCGGTGCTGGCTCGGCGCGTGGCCGTTAATATTTGTAGGTGCCTGCTTGCAGGCGATTAATCCCCTCTAATCGCCTGCAAGCAGGCTCCTACAAATCGGCAAACCAACGGTCGCTTACGGTCGGCTGGCGAGCACCTTGACCATGTGGATGTCTTCGGGCTCTTTTTTGAAGAGGTCTGCGTTGGGCGTCGCCGTGGGCTTGAAATCTTGGCTGAGGTAGAATTTGACCGAGGAGTCGGTCGGGGTGGCGGAAACGTAGAGTTTTTTGGCGTTCGCGGCTTTAGCGGCCTCTTGAATTTCCCAGAACAGAGATTTGGCGGTTCCGCTGAGCCGATAGCTAATGCTCACGTAGAGGGCCATGATCTGGGCTACTCCGGGTTCGAGTTCGTGTTTGAGCAATGCGAACCCGGCGAGATGGTCGCCGTCAAAGGCCCCGAAGCTGGAGCCTCCCTCATGGACGGCTTTATCCCAATCCTCGTAGACGCTATCCCAAAAGGCCGCGTCGCTGTGGACGCAAACATTACACTCGTAGGACTCGAGTTCACTACCGGTTTGGCGATACATGTGGTCGATCTCCTCGGACCGATCGATCTCGTAGATCTTTTTCAGTTCGTCGGGTTGAAGTGGTCGAATGTCTAGCGGTATCATAGGCAAGTGTAGCGACGGGATATGAAGCGTTTCAAGCATCGTCTGGCAAGGTTTTATTCCCATCGGGCAAATGCTTGGATGTTTGTCGCAGACCCTGACTTGTTGGCCGCTACCTGAGAATTTCTCGGGCTAGCCTCTGCGGGATTGATTTGGACTACACGCTCGTGAAAAGCTTGAATACTGCCGAGAAGAAACTATCAACACTAGACGCCCTTTTGCCCCGCATTCAACCCCAATCGAGAGAAGTAAAACCGGCGATTCCCTGAATTATGAATACGAAACGCATGGCTCCAAATGCGACGCCTTTTGTCCTTTTCGTCCAGTTGTCTATTTTGATTTTAGCTGGCCCGTCGAATTTTGCCGCTGCCGATAGCGAACGCCCCAACATTCTCGTGATTATTGCGGATGACTGCACGCACAACGATCTGCCTCTCTACGGTGGCGAAAATGCGAAGACGCCTCGGATCGATGCGTTGGCCAAAGAAGGGCTGTTGTTCAATCGAGCGTATGTGAGCGAGGCGATGTGCCAGCCTTGTCGCTCGGAAATGTATTCGGGCCAGCATCCCATGCGTAACGGAGCAGCCTGGAATCACTCGGGAAGTCGCCCGGAGACGAAGACTTTGCCGCATCATCTCGGAGGTCTGGGTTACCGAGTAGGGCTAGCCGGGAAAGTTCACGTGACCCCAAAG
>JAJFLS010000041.1 GCA_021772595.1 Opitutales bacterium | reverse complement strand
CGTACCGCGCGTGAAGATCATTCTCGGCTTACGCGGTGCGGCGCAAGCGCCGACCCTGCAATAACGACATTTTTCCAAATGGCCCGGCCTTCCGATAAGAATATTTCATCTTGGTTCTTCGAACTTTCGGAATCACTTGCTTCCGGCTTCGACGCTGTCGAAGCCGTGAAAATGGCCGATGGAGTTCCCACCACGACAAAAGAAATATTGGCGAACCGCTTTCGCTCGGGCTCTAGCTGGGGCGATGCGATCGAAGAGCACTGCGGGTTCTTGCAAAGGGGCGAAATCTCCATCATTTCCGCAGCGGAAGATGCTGGCAAACTCTCCGAAACCTTCAAAGAGCTAGGCGAAGTTCGAAAGGAGACAGCATCGTTTAAGAGTCGCATTAAGTTCTCGTCCATCTACCCGCTTGGGTTGCTTCATTTTGGATCGCTCGTTTTTCCGATCAATTACCTCATAGAGAGTGAAATTGAAGCTTATCTCGTCAGTGTTGGAATGATCCTGATTCCGCTTTGGAGCTTGGTCCTGCTACTGTTGATCGAATTCAAACTCTCGCCGGGGTTTAAGAAACTTTTTCAGCTTTGTATTCCCATTATCCGCGGGTATTCAATAAACAGAGACCTATCTCGATTCAGTCGTACGTTCTCCGCTTGCATCCGATCGGGAATGCCGATCGAACTTTGCTGGCAACTCGCCCTAGATTCCGCAAACAGCAAACGCCTAGACAGCGAAGGAGACGATGCCATCCGCGCGATCAAAGGAGGACATCCCGCCAGCGAAATGCTGACCGAAAAAGGAGCCTATCCAAAGGAATTTAGACAGCTATACAGAATGGGCGAAAGAACCGGCGACCTGGAAGATAACATCGCCAGAGCCGCCGAGATGTATTCAAGCAAAGCCCGAAGGCGGCTCATGGCAGCGACCTTGGTCTACCCTCAACTGCTCTTTCTTCTAATCGCGGTATTCGTCGCGATAAAAGTGATCAGCTTCTACAAGGGATACTTCGACGGGATTCTCAAAATTCTCGAATGAATGGTCCTCCAGCGAAGGTAGGGCTGCTTATCCCCAAGCAGCCGTCGGTATTCCACGCCGCATGCGCAACGTAGCTACTTCGAGGATTCGAAGAGGAAATACTCACCTACACGTCTCGCAGACGCCGTACAGCTCCAGCACGTGGGTGATCTCCGAATACCCAAGGTCCGACGCCAATTTCTCGAGCTTGACGACCTCGCAGCTATCCAGTTTTTCGGTACGGTGGCATTTCCTGCAAATGATGTGGTGATAGTGGTGCTGCTCCGCGTTCAGTTCGAAAAGCGATTTTCCGGATTCCGTGGGCATCCGGTTCACTATTCCCGCGTTCTCGAACGCCTCCAGATTTCGATAAACCGTCACCAGATCAAATGATTCCGAGCCGAGCCGCTCGTGGATCTCCTCAGCCGAAAGCGGCTTGGAAAGCTCGACCAGCAATCGAAGAAGAGCCTTGCGAGGCTCAGTGATCCGAAAGCGCTCTTTCTTGAGGCTGCTCAGCGCTGAATCGAATTTATGCTCGGAAGTGGACATCAGGCGCGGATCATGGCCCATCCGAAACAAAGCTCAATGCTTTTGCGCCCTTGGTCCCGCCCGAAGAAATATCCTTCCCAGACCCCCAAAGACGAGAATGCAATAGGCCCTCGACCGTTTAGATTACAACGTTGTAATTTAAACGGTCGATGGGCGGGAGCAGGAGAAACAGCAATGGCAGCTAGTTCACGATTTGAAAGCGCGCATTCGTATCGGTCGCTCCATAGACCGGAACTTTTTCCTCTGTTTGGTTTCGTTGTCTTGATCTCGCTATCGAATCGTCTTTTGTAGCGTCTCTAAGAATTGACCTACGTCCATGTTGCAAGGAAACAGCATCCTCCGATTCATCTACACTTTTGTCGTCGCCGCGTTTGCGCTTTTCGCTTTCAGCGTGGTTTTCAAGAACTTCATTTCCGACAAGGATCAAGCCACGCTTCAAATTTCGACAACGGGAGACACGCCGGAAGATCTCTTGAATTACGAACTCAATACGATCGAAGTCTTTCAACAAGCGTCGCCAGCTGTCGTATTCGTCCACAACCTACAGAGCAGAAGAGAATTCTTCTCGTTTAACGTAACGGAAGTGCGAGCCGGCACGGGCTCTGGATTCCTTTGGGACGAGAGAGGCCATATCGTGACGAACTTTCACGTGGTTCGCGGAGCGAATCGAGTCGCAGTCACCCTCATTGACGGCAAGACCTATAACGCCCAAATTATTGGAGTTGAATCGCGAAAAGATCTAGCTGTGCTGAAAATCGATTTACGTCAAACGAACGTGACTCCTTTCAGCGAGAAAGTGTCAAACTCCGCGGAAATTGTCGTGGGACAAAAAGCGATCGCAATTGGCAATCCCTACGGACTCGACCATACACTGACCGTTGGGAATGTCTCCGCGTTGAGTAGAAGCATGCCGTCGGTGATGGATGGCGTAACGATCCGCGACATGATCCAAACCGACGCCCCCATCAACCCCGGCAACTCGGGAGGACCGCTGCTCGATAGTAAAGGTTTTCTCATTGGCATGAATACTATGATATTGAGAGATTCGACAGGCATCGGTTTCGCTGTCCCCTCCAACACGATCAATCGAATCGTGAATCAGATAATTCAGTACGGACGGTCCGTTCAATCGGGAATCGGCATATCGCTTTTCCCGGATCGAGTTGCGCGAAGGATCGGCGTCGAGGGCGTTATCATCCGCGAGGTATACAGCGATTCTCCCGCAGAGAAGGCAGGCCTGAGGGGAACCGCCAGTGACCAGTTCGGCAGAATTATCATTGGCGACATACTCTTAACGATCGATGGCGAATCCATTCGCAGCTATGATGACAAGTACAATGCCTTCGATGAGAGCAAGCCGGGGGACAAGGTCGAGATTACCTATTTGCGCGACGGAGCCGAACACTCAGCATTGATCGATGTTGTCATTGTTGCGGATTGACAGGAATACTATCACAAATTGTCGGTTAGTACTCCCTTCCACCTATCTCACCTTCAGCATATCCGCGACCGCGTCATCGATGAATGGAAAACGAAAGACGAATCGATTTCGAATGAGCCGCTCCGGAAATGCGAAGCGGCTTTTCAACACGAGTTCGGATTCCGTTCGCAGAAAGAACGTTCCGATTTCCAGGAGCCACCTTGGGGTCGGTAAACCAAATCGCCTGCCAATCTTCGCTCGAATCGTTTCCATAAAGATCCGATTGGAAATCGGGGCGGGTGCGGCGACGTTGAAGATCCCGCCCAAGTCCTCGTTTTCGATCAGAAACTCCACCGCTCTCGCAAAATCTTCCTCGTGTATCCAGGAAACCATTTGCGAGCCGCTACCAATCGTTCCGCCAAACCCGAGAGTCGCCAGATTCTTGAGACGAGGGAAAACACTATTCTTCCCGCGACCAAGAGCGAGGGCCGTTCTCAACGCGACTTTTCGAACACCCGGAATGTCCGATTCGAAAAACGCGTTCTCCCAGGCCCGGCAGACGCTGACCGAGAATCCGTGACCCAGCCGCCCATCGCATTCCGTTTGGGGCGTATCTACAGAGGCTTCGTAAATCGTCGCGGAAGAAGCGTTGATCCAGACGCTTGGTGGCTGCAGACATTGTCTGATCGCATCAGCAATCGCATGAGTCGGTTCTGTTCGGCTTCTCAGAATACGCTTCTTATTTCGACGGTGGTAACGGCAATCCACGGATTCACCACACAGATTGACCACTACGTCAATCCCGTCGAGCGCCTTGCTTAGAGTATCCGTTTTCCGCGGATCCCATGCGAATTGCCTCGTCTCACCCGTTTCGGAAGACGGTTTTCGGGTGAATGCAAGGGGCTCCCAACTGGCAGCATTAAAGTGTCGAACGAGAACCTTTCCGAGAAATCCGCTCGCTCCCATGATCGCAATTCGTTTTGGCTTCATACTATTCATTTGTTATTATTAGTATTTTCTGGATTTTATGAAATTTGGACCAAAATAAAACTACCCAAGCAGTTTCAGCAATTTCGGCACGAGGGCGCTTTTTTCTTTGGACGCAACTTTGTCCATTATCGAATTCGCAAGTTCCACAAACTCGTTGAGTTCCTTGAGCTGCTTGCTCAATTCCTTCGCTTCTTTCGTCTTTAATCGCTGTGCCCGTTCAACGCAATTTTGAAGCACCTTGCTAGCAGGTTCTGTTTCCCGACGTTTGCGTTCACGCGCCACGATGCAGAACATCTTCCAAACGTCCTTTTCCGCTTCGTAGAAATCCTTGCGCTGGCCACGGACTACAACACTCCGAATCAATCCCCAACTCGCAAGCTCACGCAAATTCGTATTGGCATTGCCACGACTGATGGCAAGCTCCTCCATCACCTGATCTGTCGTAAGCGGATCCGTCGATACAAGAAGGAGAGAATGAATCATTGCCATGGTGCGATTGACGCCCCACTGGCTTCCCAGAGCGCCCCATTGAGTGACGAAATTTTGCTTGATGCTTTCGAGTTCAGACATAACGATTAAATTTATTTTCAATAATTAGTGAAATTTTAGAAATGTCAAACGTTGTTTCAGGGAAAACCGACATCAGGAGCCCTTGGTTGTTACTGGTCCTTCTCATCGGCCTATCTGGATGCGGCGGACAGAAAACGGCTCCAGGCGAGATTTTCGATCTATTCGAATCGGCTTGGAATAGCGGCGAAACGCATCGAATGGACGACTTGGTAAGCAAGGGGTCGCGTGACTACTTCGCGAGCCTCCAACCATGGATCGTTCGCGGCGATGCCGAATCGATGAAGACGCTGACCGCATTCGATCGCTACA
>JAJFLS010000005.1 GCA_021772595.1 Opitutales bacterium | reverse complement strand
ATGACAGCGGCCACGTTGTCAGCCCTCAAAGTCGAAGGATCGACGGTCAAGCCAAACTCTTTCATAGAGTTCGCCAAACTGTTGATGGTAACATCCGAAGTGCTATCCCCATCTCCAGCCAAACCCACGACGAGTCCGTATCCGACTAGCTGATTGTCTCGGCTTCCTTCAATGGTCGCCAGATCCTTAATACGACCCCCGAAGCTAATACTAGCTAGCAGAGTCGTCGAAATTATAAATGCGCTTGCGATTCGTTTTAGCATGAAAGCTCCTTACCAGATATTCGCTACGTCCAATAGACGAGAGATCCATCCTTGCTTCTGCGTGGATGCGATCGCTCCCTTATCGAGAAATTCTACTTGGGCGTTCGCGATCTTGGACGACATTACCGTGTTGTCGTTCATGATGTCGTCTCGCCTCACAATGCCACGGACGATAACGTATTGCGTTTCTCCGGACACCGATATTTCACGGGCTCCCTCGACGACAAGATTTCCGTTCGGCAAGCGATCGATCACTAGGACTGACGCGGTCGTGCTCGCTGTTCGCGAACTGGTGATGCTGCCACCGCCGGAGGTGGTCGAACTGTCATTCCCCGTCACATCTGGATATTGGCCACCCTTGATCGTGCCGAGTCCTGAATAGAAAAATCTCTCAATCCCCGTACCGCCAAAATTAGACGAAGTATTAGTGCTTTTCGAAAGCGCGCTGGTAACGGTCGTTGTCTCGTCTACCATAATCGTGAGAATGTCTCCCACGTTCAAGGCGGTACGATCCGAGAAGATCCCTGCCTCGTTATTGGCTTTCGAAAGCCAGAGCGACTCTCCGTTCAATCCAAGAGGCGCGAGCACGCTTAAGACTATAACTGCTATAAATTTTTTCATTAGTCGGATCCTCGATTAAAAGGTTACTTGAACGCGGCCCTCGCCGATGACTTCTCCGGTGAACTCCTTGTTTGATTCAAGATTTCTCAGAAGCACCACGTCGCCCTCGACACCGTCCTGCTGCGCTTTCGCCCGCATCGTAATTGCAATCATTCCTTGGAGAGCGATCACCTCGACGATCTTATTTTTCCGAACAAGAGAGCGTTCGGTCAG
Organism: Opitutales bacterium; assembly: GCA_021772595.1. Classification (GTDB taxonomy): domain Bacteria; phylum Verrucomicrobiota; class Verrucomicrobiia; order Opitutales; family Opitutaceae; genus Pelagisphaera. The sequence continues at coordinate 10,829 of JAJFLS010000005.1, read as the reverse complement.
ATGGCTCCATTCCAGCGGGCTTCCCGGCCTAATGTCTCGGCTATACTCGTGACGCTGTAAAACTTCCAGATTAGCCACGACTGCATCCGTCTCGTGCAGCATGTCCACTCTTCGAATTTCGAAGTCTGAAGACAAAGCCAAATCGCCTTTGCGCAAGACTCCTTTGGCAAACCACACATCGCTATAAAGGTGCGGATAGACTGGTACCTTCCAGCTTCCGAGGACTCCTTGATCGTTCTCCACCTGAATATCCAGATACAACGGATTTCGCGACAGTCTTCCCGGCAGATTCGCGATGCGAATATTGAATGGCTGGCTGTGATTCGAAAGATCAGGCAATGGGCGCATCGGCGTGAGCGTTACTCGTCCGGCAGGCCTTAGGCGACTATTGATCTCTTCTTCGATTGAAAGGAGTAGATCCTCTTCGGTTATCGGATAAAAGGTTTTCGAGACTTCCTGAACCTCTTGGTACACCTGATTGGCTGTATTCGAATTCTCCGGTTGCGATGCGATGGTCGTTTGCTCGCGATCCGTATTTCGAGGCGACACCATCGCCACAACGTTCGTTTCGCTTATGGCTGGCAACGGAGCCAGAATTTCATCCAGAGAACCTTGCACCCAATTCGAGGATACAAGGATCAAAACTGCAATCGCTGAAATTTTTCTAATCATATATCTAACGTTTGATTTGTCCTACTTGCTGCATCATCTGATCGGAGGTTTGGATCGACTTGGAATTAATTTCATAGGCTCTCTGAGCGACGATCATGTTCACCATTTCCTGGACGATGTTCACATTGGAATTCTCGAGAAAGCCTTGGCGTACCGTTCCGAAGCTTTCAGTTCCGGGAGTCCCCTTCTCGGGCGTCCCGCTCGCGGGCGTTTCACTAAAGAGATTTCCGCCCAGAGCGGAGAGCCCTGACGGATTGTTAAAGCGCACTATCTGGAGCTCCGCGTTGCCGATCGGCTCGGAGCCTTGCATAAAGGTGATCGTTCCGCTTTCGCTGATCGAGATTTGCTGCGCTTCTGAAGGCACTGTAATTCCCGGCTCCAGCGGCAGGCCGAGGCTCGTAGTCAACTCGCCATCGGGGCCGCGCTTGAAGCTCCCGTCGCGGGTGTATAGCGAATCTCCGTTCTGGTCTTTCACTTCGAAAAAGCCTTCGCCGACGATTGCTATGTCCAGATTTTCGTCGGTTCGGTTGACGTTGCCTTGTGTGAATACTTTCGACGTAGCGACGACGTTGGTACCGCTTCCGACTTGGATACCAGTCGGAATGATGTCGCCTCCGGAATCCGCGCCGACGGAACGCGGCACTTGGTAGAACATATCCTGGAATTCGACTTTGCTCTTCTTGAACCCAGGCGTATTCACATTTGCGATATTGTTCGAAATCACATTGAGGTTCGTTTGCTGAGCCTCCATGCCGCTTGCTGCTGAATATAACGATATGCTCATATCACGTAGTTTTTGATGATTCTAGAAATTCACTGGCCTAGAAGCGGCCGCCTAAAGTTTGTATCGCCTTCCCCAGAAGCTCGTCTCTCCCGCGGACGACTTGCTGGTTGAGCTGGAACGCCCGCGACACTTGAATGAGATTCACCATCTCGGTCGTGCTGGACACGTTGCTATTTTCCAAGGCCGCGTGCCTTATCGAAATCTGGTCTATGTCGATCGCTTCCTGACCGGCTTCCGCATTGGTGACGAATCCGCCATGCGATCGAATCAGCTGACTGGGGTCATCCACGTTTTTCACCGCGATCGTGCCGAGTAGGCGGCCATCCTGACTGATCATCCCGTCGGGCATGCCTTTGAGCTTCCCGCCGCCTGGCGTCAACTGGATCGCGTTTTGCTCCGCGTCCATCACTTGAAAGCCTTGCTTGCTCACGAGCTGAGCATCTTCGTTGAGTTTAAACTGCCCGTCTCGCGTGTAGACGAATTGCCCGTCCGGCGCCTTTAATTCGAAAAATCCGTCCCCTTCGATCGCGAAGTCGGTCACGATGTCCGTATTGACGATGCTGCCCGAGGAGAAATCGACGCCGTCTTTGCCAGTAGCCGCCATGGTTTCGCGTTGCAGCGTGTTTCCGAACGATCCTTCAACGCCGATCGAGCCATTGCCCTCACCTTCAAACGCCACCGTGGCCCTCTTGTACCCGGGCACCGATGACTGGGCCAGGTTCTGGGCGATCGCGTTGTTCCAGGTCTCTAGGCCTGTCATCGAAGACGCGTTTTGATAGATACCGTTCAGCATTTGGCTGAGAACTTAGCATCACACGTGCCAGTTCCACAATCTGCTGGTTTTCAGCTACTTAAGCTGAAGGCCTATCGCAGGGGAACTTTTTGCCGCCCTCGCGACGGGCAATTCGCGCCGCCGGGCGAAGTCTTAGCCCTCGTACGCGCAGTCGATCTCGGTCACTTGACCGCAGGAGCAGGTGACGACGATTTTAGTGACGCGGCCTTCTTCGGTGACGTAGGCGACTCGGCTTCCGGATTCGCCTTCAGACTCCTCTACTTGGCATTCGCCTTCGTTTTCCGGCAACTGCAATTTCTCCAATGCGCCTTCAGGGAGCAGGGTCTCCTCCTCCTTGGGTTTTGGCTGATCGCCAAGTTGTTCGCGTCCTGAAAGAAAGTTGTCCATCTAGATTCTTTATCCGAGCCTATTTGACCAATGGATCGAATTCTTCCTCGAAGTCGAGACTGTTGAACGTTTCAGATAGAATTAGGCTTATCGAGATACGATCATTCGCCTCGTCCGTCGGGGGCACGAACGGAAGCGGCTGCGAAGAGCCGAACCCGCTCACTCCCGTAAACTGCTTTCCGAGCACCCCGTAGTACTCCATGAGCCTGCGGGTCGAGTTCGACCGGTCGCTCGAAAGCTCCCATGCCGAGTAATCTAGCCCTTGGCCCTCAAATCCCTCTGAGACGTAACCGTCCACCCGCACTTTGAATTCGTGCCGCTGCACGAGCCAGGACATGGTCTCGACCACGAACTCGCCCCATTCGGTGTATTCTGCGGTGTTTTCGAGAAAAAACGGGTTCGCGTCGCGATCGTATAGCGTCACGCGCAGGCCGTCGCTGGTGATTTCCAGGTCGACCGGCTTGTCGGGATCGGCGGTATCGACGTTCAGCAATCGCATGAACGCCTGGGCCATGTTCATCAGCACCTTTATGTCGGCAAGCTTGGCTTTGCCCTTCCTTCTGCCGTCGCTCTTTTCGCCCGAAGCGCCTTCCCCTTCGAGCACGCCCATCGACTTGTCCAAGGGCGTGTTATAGGGATCCTGGAAAAACTCTGCCATCTGGGCCCGGTCTTCCTCGGTTTGCGAAGTCAGCCAAAGGACCATGAACAGGGCCATCATCGCGGTAATGAAATCCGCGTAAGCCACTTTCCAGGCGCCTCCGTGATGTGTGCTAGATACCGACATCGAGCTCAGTTCACCATTATTTGTTGGCCGTGGACTTCAGGATATTCTCCAGATCGTCCGCGTTCGGGACGAGACCCGCTTCGAGACTGCGGCGCGCCAATTCGACGGCCATGATGGGCGCGAGTCCTCGGGCGAATGCCCCAATCGCTCGCGACATGCAAATGTAGTAGCTTTCCTCCGCCTCGTTTCCGAACTCGATAAGATTACAGAGCGGGTTGATGAATCCATAAGCTCCGAAAATCCCGTAGAACGTTCCACTCAGCGCGGCCGATACCTTGTAGCCGATCACCATCGGACCTTGGTCGATCACGCTCATTGTTAGGATGATCCCCATGACCGCCGCGACAATCCCGATCCCCGGTAGCGAATCGCCCAGCAAGTGAAGAATGTTGATCGGTCCATGGGCGGCGTGTTTCTTCGCGTCGACTTCCGCTTTGAGCAGAGGCTCCAGCTGGTCGGGCTTTATCTTGCCGTCAATGATCGGCCTCAACGCGGAACAGAGAAAGGTGACCTTGTCTTCATCGGCGAGGAACTTCGGATAGTTCTGGAAAATGGTGCTCGATTCGGGGGCGCTCACATGCTCGTCCAAGGTCAATAGACCGTTGCGACGTCCCAGCATGAAAAGCTCGTACAAAATCTTCATCAAATCGAGATAGTCGTCCTTCCCAGGACCCGAGCCTTTGAGCGATCTCATTATCGCGCCGGCCGTACGTTTGAGCACGTCCATCGGAGCGCTGACCACGGCCACGCCAACTGTGATTCCGCCAATGACGATAAGCTCATTGGGGTGCCACAACAGACCTAGATGGCCGCCTGACAGCGAGAAGGCCGTAAGAGTAGCCCCGATGACTACAATGTATCCGATGATTATTAACATATCTCTGGAATTCCTCTATCGACCGGAATTCTGAGAGCTTTACACCTGATCTGCGGAAATTACTTATGCATCACGCTAGTGATATAGCTGCGCAAGCTTATGATGGCCTGAGAGTGAATCTGACAAATTCGCGATTCCGTAAGGCTAAAGACCTCAGCGATTTCCGCCAGACGCATGTCTTGAAAGTAATACATGGCTAAAACCTTGCGCGGAACTTCCGGCAATTGGTTGATCCGCTCGGCCACCAGTTGCGTCACCTCGTCCTTCTCCATCTTGGAAGTCACGGGAACGATTCCCTCGTCCGGGATAATCTCGTTCAGGTCCGCGGACTCCGAATCGTCGCCGCCTGATGAGGCGTTGTCCAATGGAAGAAAGCTAATCGGACGCACCTCGGCCATCAACTGATGGTACTCCTTGTGGGTCAGGCCCAGCTCGTTGCGGATCTCCTCCTCTTCGGCGGTACGGCCGAGCTTCTGCTCGAGCTCCTCAACCGTTTTGCGGAGTTTCTTGAAATTGGTTCGCGCATTGCGGGGCATCCAGTCCATCCGACGCAACTCGTCTAGAATCGCTCCTCGGATTCGCATCGCCGCGTAGGATCCAAACGACTTCTTCTGTTCCGGGTCGTATTTCTTGAGAGCGCTGATCAGCCCGGTGATTCCTACGCTATTCAGATCCTGCTCGTCGATGTGCGGAGGCAGGTTGATCTTGATACGAGCTACAATGGACTTCACCAACGGCAGATAGGTCTCGAAAAGCGCTTCCTGCTGCACAGGAGGCTTCGACGACTCGCTACTGTCTTCATATACTTTGGCTGCTTTTGTCTTGTCCATTTTGGAAATCCCTTTGCTACGCTTAGCTATCGTTTGATTCATGGTGTGAGTATTTATACGGGTTTTGTTGCTTGGTCTTTAGCTTCTTGTCGTTTCCGCTCCTCAGCCTCAGCCATTGCCGCTACCGCAGCCTGATGCTTCTCCATGAGCATTTGCTTCACATTCCTTATCCAAACTATTGCGATCCATCGGAACAAGAGACCCGCAGCCACGCTGCCCAGGCTCGCTTGCACGAGAGATTCCGTCGGAGCCTTGCCCGCGACGATTCCCATCACGTAGACGACGCTAAATCCGAGGAGGCCGCCCAATAGCATCGCGAACTTCATGCGCTCGCCGCCTCCATTTTAATAGACTCGTTCTTTGCGGGAGCCCGTTTGCGCGACTTAGCCGCGACGAGTGAACGCCCTTCAGGAAAGGTCTTCTCTAAAAGATAGCTGAACGGATCCATCGTGTAGTCGCCGGCTGGATTCGCTCCATAACAGAAAAAGAGGGGCTGAATTCCGCTGCTAAGAGCGAACTTCCAAAGCTTTCCCGCATGCCTGGTCTCGTCCAGATGAGTGAATACGACATGCGTCGCTCCCATCCGGTCGCCTGCCTCCATCGCCTCTGCGATCAATTCGGTTTCGTAGGCCGCGTTCACGACGATCACACGCTCATCCGCGCCGATCGCATCCAAATTCTTCTTACAATTGGCGATCGATTCGGGATTCCCGATATTCAATCCAGGCATGTCCACGTATATCGGGCGATTCGCGGAATATTCCTCGATCTCTTCCATCGAACGATAGAGCGGCGCTCCCATAATTTCGCAAAACGCTTCCAGACCGTCCGATGGATTGGGCACGTCGCTGTCGATTTTCATAACAGTCGGCTCCATGCCATTGATGAAAATATCCGAGGACAACGCCTTGCAAAGCGCGGCAGTTTTCCCCGCTCCATTCGATCCGATAAACGCGCGGCAATCGCCCTTGAGCGACGCCCTCTCTTCTGGAAATCGCTTGCGAAGCCAATCGCAAATCTGGCTGTAAATTTCCATGGCGGGTGAATCGCCCATACTTCGAAAATCAAGTTCGTAGCGTATCCGCTCGATCAGCGAATCGTCGAATCCTACCGACTTCAGCATAGATACCGCTCGTTTCACTGAATCCATCGAGCCTCTCTGGATCGGGTTTGCGGCCGATCCGAGCCGGGCGCTTTTTTCCACGACCTCTTTTCCTTCGAACTCTGAAAATTAGCCGGACTTTTCGTCATTCCCGGTTTTTGAATACAAGTCGGTGATCGGTTTGCGCGCGACTTCAGCCGTTTCATCTTGCTCGCCTACAGCTTCGGTCGCCGTTTCCTCAGAAGCCTTTGGCTCCGGCGCTTTCGGCGCTATTTTCTCCCGGGATCTGGCGTTCGGATCGATTCGAGAACGCGGTACCTCGACGACAATCTCCAATCGGGGCTTCTTCAAAAGACCGGTTAAACCGCCAGCCTCCTTTTGCTTCACCGACAATACTTTGGTCGATTCCCCGAATCGCTCCTTGATCGTCTTGACTGCTTCGCCAGCGCTATCCGCAACGATCTTCAGTTGCACCATGTCCGAATTCGGAAGACTTGTCTGGGGATTGGAGGTATTCATTCTTCAAAGGGGCGCCTAAAATCTAGTTGCTCTGGACCGTTTCCGCTACATTCCCCATCGAGGCTTCGTTCGCGGCTGCCATCATCCCTTGCAATTGGTTGTGTAGAAATTCTGGGAAGACGATTATCGAGTGATTCTGGATCTCCGTCGTCGCCGGCAATTCCTGGTAGCTGAGTATATTCAGCTTGGGAAGCGAGGGTTCAAAAAAGCGTTTGAAGGGGAGGCGTATTTCAGCTGCGAGTACTAGTACTGGTAATAATCCGTTCTCAATCATATCATTCGCTTTCAATGCTAACTCACGTAGCAAATGCTGCGCCAACTGTGGATCGAGCGACAAAGTATAATCCGTATTCGTTCTTTGGATTTTAGTAGACAGGACCTGCTCCAACCTTGGATCCATTGTGATCCCCTTGAGGACGCCCTTCTCCGCCTCGTATTCCGACACGAAGAACTCTCCGAGCCTTCGGCGAACGAACTCGGAAAGATCGTCCGGATTCTTCGAAACGTTCGCAAAATCCCCTATCGCCTCTAGAATCAAAGTTAGGTTCCGGATGGAAACATTTTCCTTCAGTAAGTTCTGCAATACGCGGTGGATGACCCCGACTGTCACCAGGTCTGGCAGCAACTCGGAAATTAATGCCGGGTGGTCTTCCTGCGCGTGGTCGATTAGTTTCTGGACGTCCTGGCGACTGAGCAAATACATCGAGTGGCTCTTCAGAACTTCCGACAAGTGAGTCACGAGCACGGAGCTCGAATCGACGATTGAATACCCGTTCAATTCGGCATTCTTCTTTTCGTCTTCGTCCACCCAGACTGCCTCGATACCAAACACCGGTTCGACGGTCGGCATGCCGTTAATCTGTATCTCGCTATTCGATACATTCATCGCCATCCAGCGATTCGGCATCACGTCGCCACGAGCGACTTCCTTGTTGTGAAGCAGAAAACGGTACTCATTGCTTTCGAGTTCCAAATTATCTCGAACCGCAATCGGCGGGACTACGATGCCCAGCTCTCGAGCGAGCGTTTTGCGGACGCCGGTTACTCTCTCTAGCAAATCTCCGCCTTGAGTCTTATCCGCGAGCGATAGCAAATTATATCCGATCTCCAGAGCGAACACGTCCACCTCAATCAGTTTTTCAAATTCAACCGGCATACTTTTCCCATCTGCTTCCACATCCTCATGACCTGCCGAGGAACCCCCGCCATCAATTTCGTCTTTCTCTAGCTTTGCCGCAGCTTCAAGTTCTTTTCGCCGGCTGGTTCGTTTCAGGCTAAACATGGCTCCTCCGAAAATCGCGGCGATCAAGAAGAACGGCATCTTCGGCATACTCGGAATGAATCCGATCGCCATGAGCATCAACGCCAACAATCCCAGCGCCTTCGGATAGGCGGAAAGCTGTCCCCCGATTTGATCGCCCAAATTATCGGAATTCCCTGAAGTGCGCGTCACCAAAATACCGGCCGCAAGTGAAACGATCAGCCCTGGTATTTGCGATACAAGTCCATCACCAATCGAAAGCAGAGTGAACTTCTGCACCGCTTCTCCGAAAACCAAATTGTGCTGAATCATCCCGATCGCGATTCCTCCAACAACATTGATCGCGGTAATTAGTATACCCGCCGTCGCATCGCCTCGGACGAATTTGCTCGCGCCATCCATCGCGCCATAAAAATCCGCTTCCTTCTGGATTTTCTCTCTACGCTCGGTCGCCTTAACCTCGTCAATAACTCCCGCGTTAAGCTCCGCATCGATCGCCATCTGCTTACCAGGCATCGCATCCAATGTGAAACGAGCGGCAACCTCCGCGATACGGCCGGAACCTTTTGTGATAACCAGAAAGTTGATCGCTACCAGGATCAAAAACACGACGGTCCCAACTAAGTAATTATTGCCCACTACAAACGTACCGAACGACTCGATCACGTTACCCGCGTCACCCTTGAGCAGAATCAGTTTCGTCGACGCGACATTGAGCCCCAGGCGGTAGATCGTCAGTCCAAGTAGAATGGTCGGAAACCCAGTAAATTCTGAAGGCTCTTTCACATACACGATCACGAGCATGATTAGCAAAGCTGCCCCGATACTGCCGACTAGCAAAACATCCAATATGACCGCTGGCAACGGCATGAACAGCAGCAACACCGTGCCGAACAAACCCAGTGTGATGAGTGTTTCGCCTTTCCTAAAAACATTGAGCAACTGCTTTAAATCAAATCCCTTCATATTCCAGTCCATTATTTGCTATTACTCTTCTCAGCTCTCCTAGCCTTGAGTTTATAAAAGTAGTATTTGTGAGTTCGGTACACGAAAGCCAGAATTTCGGCCACGGATTGATACATCTCCGCAGGCACCGATTGCCCCACCTGTCCGACCTTGTAAAGCATCCGAGCAATCAGCTTGTTCTCTACGATTGGCACGCCGCTTTCTTTCGCAACTTCCTTGATGCGCATTGCGAAGGCATTCTCGCCCTTCGCCAAAACAACTGGAGCTTCGTCGATGCCGCGCTCGTATTTCATAGCCACCGCGTAGTGTGTCGGATTAGTCACCACGACATCCGCAGTCGAGACCTCATCCAGCATCTGCTTTTGCATTAGACGCATTGCCATCGCGAGACGGGCCTTACGAATCTCGGGGCTCATATCAGCGTCCTTCCGCTCCTGCTTGACCTCTTCTTTGGTCATCTTCAAATCGTTCGCCGTCTTTATCTTCGAGTAGATATAGCTAATCGCCGCGATAACCGCGACAAAGAGTATCAATCGAATAAAGACATAAATCATCGTATCCGCGATGAATATGCCGATATGGTTGAAATCGATTGCCGCAAAGAAAATCGGGTCCGCAATGATCTTCTGGAGCGCTCCATAAAGGACCGCGCCGATAGCTATGAGCTTAAGCAAATCAATTCCAAACTTCGCAAGCGTATCCTTGGAAACAAGACGCTTCACTCCCTTAACCGGGCTGAGCTTATCGAACCCGAACTTAAGCGCCTTAGGAGTGAGCCGGAATCCCGACTGCAGACCACCGGCAATAATCGCGCTTAACATTCCAGCCACCAGAAACGGACCGCAGAATCGCGAGAGCGTCATCATCGTCGTCATGGCCCAATATTCGATGGCCTCGTGGCTCATCTGAACACTAGACAAATTCCCAAGTATAGTAGAAGATAGCGACAGCACGCCGATCGTTAGATCCCGTCCATACCAGACAACCACCATCAGACCAGCGAACAGCGTGAACACCACGCTTATCTCCTGGGCTTGAGCAAAATTCCCCTCTTTGAGCGCATCAGCTATACGCTTTGATGATGCATCTTCTGTCTTTGAATCTTTGTCCGTTTCGGCCATATCAAAAAACAGGTCGAAACATAATGAACCGCATCATCATTTCAGGAATACCACTGGTGTATTTTATGATGTAGCTCACAATCATCAAAGTACTGAACGAAAAGATCGCCGTGCCCGCCAGTATTCTCGCCGAGAAGCTCAAAATGAAAACATTGAGCTTTGGTACAACCTTCCCCAATACGGCGAATACGAGATTCACTAGAAAATTTACGGCAATCACGGGCGCCGACATCAGGATGCCAATCTTGAAAACACCTGCTGTTTGCCTTACGAGAAAATCAACTGAATACGGATTCGCTTTCATGTAGCCAACTGGAGCGATCTCAAAGCTGGAAATGAATGCTCTAAAAATATCGTACTCGCTGCCTGACAGTATCACCATTAATCCGAGAAAGTACAAAACCGTGCCCATCGGATTCGCTCCGCGTGCATTTGCGGGATCGAATTCCGCCCCAGGCGTCAGCCCGATTTCAATCGTCAAGATATAGGACGCGAAATCCAAAACGAAAAAGAGCATTCTAACCGCGAACCCCATCGCGAGTCCCACCGCCAACTCCTTCGCCATCCAAAGTGTCATTTCAATGATTGAACTCGGCAGAGCTATTTGAACATCGACCAACGGAAACACGATCAACGCGAACGCCATTGCGAATCCTGCCTTGGCCATCATCGGAATCGATTTATGGGCGAAAAACGGAACGTACAAAAAGAACCCAACCAAGCGGGTCAGGAT
>JAJFLS010000400.1 GCA_021772595.1 Opitutales bacterium | reverse complement strand
ACTTCTGGATACTGATGAGGAATTGGCTACAGCGGCGAAGAAAGCGTTACTCATCATGCCTCCCGAAATCGTCGGCGACTACCTGATCCATAATCTGCAAGGCGGCAATGACGTTATGCAGAAGAAGATGATCGAGATCGTGACGGAGCGTGGAGCCGCATTCGCTAGTGATGCGCTATGGCTGATTGCGGAGGACGGAGACAGTCCCAATCAGATAGAGGCGATTAACGCTTTGGGAATAGCAGCTCCACTGTCAGCCTTTGGCCGTGTGCTGGAAGAGTTTGTTAGATCCGAAGGGACCTCCGCGAATAAAGCATGGCAAGGCGCCGTGTGGATTCTGTCCCGCCGACAACCGGATTACGACCAGGCATTGTCGGAGCTCGTCCAAGCAAAGAATGGTGCGTCCGAGGAGATTGCTCGTTTACTGACCGCGCTTGCCACGAAGCTGGAGGGGCTGAAGCCGGGTCGCAGTCTAGATGAGGTGCGGCGCTCTCACTCTCCTGACCTTGCGACGGAAAAGAACTTAGCGAAAGCGGAAATTCTTCTGCCCGGATCTTACAAGGATGTTATGCCCAGGCGATTTGAAGTGGCTGCTTACCTCGACTGCGGTTTGAGGAGCGAGGCTCGGAGCGGTGGGGTTTCAATCGAGCGTCTGAACGGAAACTCCCACAACAGCGCCATCGGCACGCACCCTGCCTTGTCGCTCGATTATTCCAATGCTTCGCTGGACTACGTGATAAGCGGCCTGGATGCTTCGGTGGACTACGTTCTGGGCCTAACTTGGTGGGACGAAGGTTTTCGGGATCGTCAACAGGCGATTCATATCAACGGAGAAGAAATTCTGCCTGCGACCCGTCCGATTGCCTACGACGAATTCACCGGCTCTAAAGACCCGAAGCTGCGGTTTGTGGGCAAGCCAACACCGGCCCGTATTCAATTCGCTCTCCTGCCCAAGCACATCAAGTCAGGGCGAGTCGAACTCAGTATTCGTCAATTGGCTGGCGCGAACGCAGTTAACAGTGAACTTTGGATCATGAAGCGCAAGCAGCCGGCGGCGCGGAAACAGGTTTTGCTCATTTCAGGTCAGGATTATCCTGGCCACCACTGGCGCAAGACGGGACCCGTAGCGGAGAGCCTCATCGTCGAAGACTCTAGGATCGAGGTGACAATTTGTGAAACCCCGTATGCTCTCGGGCTAACGCATCTGGATTATTACGATTCCGTATTCGTCCACTTTAAGAACTACGAGGCTACGCTGCCATCCACCTCCGTTATGCAAGAAAACTTAGCGAGCTTCGTCCGCAATGGCGGGGGCATGTGTATGTCGCATTTCGCTTGCGGGGCGTTAGAGGAGTGGCCAGAATTCGTGAATATTTCGGGTCGCGTATGGAATCACGAAGGGCACGATAAACGTGGGCCATTTGTGGTGAAGGTGCTCAATGACCAGCACCCCGTGATGCAGGGGATAAGCGATTTTGAGACCGACGACGAATTGTATTTCTGTCTCACCGGTGAGCCTGATGTTCAGGTGCTCTGCGATGCTTTTTCGGTCAAGAAACAAGCCAACCATCCGCAGGCATTAGTCTTCCGGCCTGGTGAGGGGCGTGTCTTCCTCTCGACCCTCGGTCACGATGTGAAAGCCTACGAAGCAGAGAGCGTGCAGACGCTGTATCGCCAAGGGGCGGCCTGGGCAGCGGGATTGGAGTAGGTGGTAAATCCGCTGGAACGTATGAAAATTTCAATACATGTAGCGATTGTCTTGTTCGCTGTTGCTGCATGGCCTTTGTCTGCGGCAGAGGAGGAAGAGCCGTGGTGTTTTGTGAGCATGCCGGACTTTCTCAATGTCGATACCGACTACCCGCAGCCCGGGTGGGAAGATTCGTTGAGCTATATTCTAAAGGCGGTGAAGGCGGAAGATCCGGACTTTCTTATAGTGCCTGGCGATTTGGTGATGGGGCATTGGCATGGAGAAAAGGATACGCCTGGTTTGGCGGGAATAGAGCATTTCGCCGCCCGTTACTATCCCGCTTGGAAAGAACGGCTCGAGGCAATTGGGCTGAAATATTTCACAGCCTTAGGCGATCACGAAGTCGGCGATAATCCGTGGAGATATAAAGGAGTCCTTGAGAATGTGGCGGCCTATAAAAAAGCGTTTCGGGATCACATGGGCATGCCTCTCAACGGGCCGGATCACATGAAAGGCACAGCCTTTTACTGGAAACACAAGGGGGTGCTGTTCGTTTCGGTAGATGTTTTCGAAGAGGGCGCAAGCGATCAGGGAGCGATTCGAGCCGGAGTCACCGGCAAGCAACTGGAGTGGATGAACAAGGTCATCGATGAGCATCCGGAGGTTGATCATGTTGTCATCATGGGACATGCCCCGGTACTTGGACCGGTTCGAAAATGGTCGAGCAGTGGTCTCATGGTGAACGGCGACCGTGAATCGAGCTTCTGGCAATCCATGGCTAAGCGCGGCGTGGACCTCTACCTGTGCGGCGAGGTGCATGCTATCACTTGTACAAAACGCGACGGAGTACAGCAGATCGCGCACGGGGGACTCGTCGGCTACAATACGCGAACGAACTATCTGGTGGTCGATGTTTATCCGGATCGGCTGGAATTGACCTTGAAGGAAATCGACATGATGCCTAGCGGAGAAAAGCTTTGGCAGCCGGGGAGGAATCGTCCTCTAGAGAAGGTAACGATTTCTCCTGAGATTCAGCAGCGTGGATTCGTCCCGGTGGGTACCCTAACTGTCGATACAAAGGCGGAGCCGAAAACATTTCGAAATGCTCAGGGATATTTTCTAAAGAAATACGAAACGTCTGAAGGAGTCGGTGGGCCTGTCTTTAGGCAGGAGGCATCGGCTCTGCCGCGCGTAAACCTCGATGGAAGCGTGAGCGAGTGAGACAATGAATGCCTATATGAAAGCGCCGGTTTTTGTGATGCTGACGAGCCTCTTCTGCACAGGAGCATGGTGCGCCGAGACTTCGATTGCGGAGGAAGGGGATACGGAGGAGAGTAGGCCCAATCTCATTGTTTTCCTTACCGACGACCAAGGTTATTCCGATGTCGGTTGCTACGGGGCCGAAGGTTTTGCCACTCCTAATATGGATCGCATGGCGCAAGAAGGGATCCGGTTCACCAGTTTCTATGCGAACGCCTCCTGCTCGCCCAGTCGTGCGGCATTGCTGACTGGGTGTTATGCTCAGCGCCTAGGCATCAAAGGGCCGATAAATACTCCGGATACGGGCTTGAATCCGGATGAGATCACGTTGGCCGAACTTCTGAAAAATAAGGGCTATGCCACGGCTTTAATTGGAAAATGGCATTTGGGGCTACCCGATGAAATGAGCCCGATCGCGCAGGGATTCGACTATTTCTCGGGCCTTCCTCTGAGCCAGATTAGGCATGGCAAGACGGAGCACACCGATGGACCCAGAGCCTACTACAAAAGGCAGTGGAAGAAGATGGGCGTGGGGATCGAGACGGAAATCGAATACGCTCCCGACGAGACTTTGTTCACTCAAGTTTGCACGGCCGAGGCGCTCGCATTCATACGTGAGAATCATGAAAAGCCGTTCTTTCTGTATCTGGCTCAGCCTCAGGTTCACAAAGAAGTTTTGGCGTCCAAGGATTTTCAAGGAAGAACCGCTCGGGGGAGTTATGGAGATGCCTGCGAAGAGTTGGATTGGTCGATGGGTGAAGTATTCAAAACGCTCAAGAGCCTTGGGATCGATGAAAAAACGATGGTGGTTTTTTGCTCCGATAATGGTCCATGGCTTGGGCAAGGCGATCAGTCGGGAACGGCCGAACCGCTTCGGGGAGGCAAGTTTTCAACATGGGAAGGGGGCGTGAGAGTTCCCTGTATCATGCGTTGGCCTGGTAGGATTCCGCCGGGTTTGGTAACGAGCGAAGTGGCGAGCATCATGGATATTTCGCCGACTTTCACGAGACTGGTTGGAGTTGATATGCCCAAGGATCGGATCATCGATGGTAAAGATCTTTGGCCTTTGATTTCCGGGGATAAGGACGCTCGTTCACCGCATGAAGTCTTTTACTATTACCACAAATTCAATCTCGAGGCCGTCCGCTCTGGAAAATGGAAACTGCATTACGACAAGAAAGCGGGTTGGGAATTGTACGATCTAGCGAAGGATATTGGGGAGCAACACGACGTGAGCGATCGGAATCCAGAGGTAGTTGATAGAATGATGCGACTTCTGGAAAGTTCTCGCGCGGACATTGGAGACCAGAGGTTAGGTATAACAGGCAAGAACGTCAGGCCGTTGGGGAAATTCTAGATTTTTAACTATATAATATTGGAATAGAATTATGAAAATATCATTCCACACCGATGCGTTTAATACTTCGTTCAAGGACTTTCAGCACTGCCTGGATTGGGCGGAGGCGAATGATGTCCATTGGATCGAGTGCGGTCTTATCGACGGCGTAAGCTGGATACACGGGCTTGGCTATCAGCCTCACGTGGCGCTCTATCAGGATCCGCTCATGTTGCGAAGGAAGATGGAGAAGCAGAGCGTGCGGTTTTCACAGGTCGATGCGGCGTTTCCGCTATCGGGAGTAGATGGCCCGACCTATGGGGTGCCGTATGTGCTGAAGACCTTGCCTTGGGCCAAGCTCGCGGGCTGCGAACGCATCGCGACCACCGATGGCCTGCATCGTCCCGAGGGGATTACGGACGAAGAGGCGATGGAGATGATGAAGCGGCAGTACGGACAAATCATGGAAGTGGCCGACGAGTACAAGATATATATTAATATCGAGGTGCATGGCTACTTCACCACGAAGCCAGATATGTTGGAGCGCATGTTGAACTTCGTGGACAGCGATTATTTGCGGCTCAACTTCGACACGGGCAACAGCTTTATCGCCGGGCAAGATCCGGTGGAATTCTGTGAACGTTTCAAGGACAAGATCAGCCACGTGCATGTGAAGGATGTGAGCGAGTCGCTGGCCGCCATTGCCCGCGGAGGGCAAACGGGCATCGCGTTGAGCCATTGTTCAGTGGGCGAGGGGGCCAATGCCGACAATATTCGAGAGTGTTTGAAGATACTTCATGGAAATGGATACGAGGGTCACCTCAGCATCGAATGCGAAGGGCAGGGCGGGCCGCTGCTGGAGAAATCGCTGCACTGGCTGCGTAGTACGCTACAGGAATTGGATATTCCCGAAGAAACCGAGCACTCGGCTATCGCAGAGACGATCCTTTGACCGGAAGTGTATCTTGGCTCTTCCCCAATACATACAGTTAAGAGCATATACCATAATTCCATATTGTAGGATCGGCGCTTGCGCCGTACCGCGAAAGCCGAGCGTGATTTTTCTACGCGGCGCGGCGCAAGCGCCGACCCTACAACGAATATGAGAGATGATTCTCAGCCAATTAAAAATATCGAATTATGGGACAGCCTCTAGAAGAAAATCTTCTATCTGCTAAAATCAGCGTACTCCAAAAATATGAACGATAAGAAAAACAGAATAATCCTCTTTTGTCTGAGCTGTCTGGCTTATTTGACGATTGGTTTTCATTTCAGTATTAGAAGCAGTATTGCGGGCGACCTTGCTAATGTCTTCGGCAGGGTGGACGCAGCTCACTCTTCCGAGATGGTGGGGGCAGCTCTCGGCGTGTGCTTTTTGGGCTATGCCATTACTATGTTTTTCATCAGCCCGCTCATCGATGCTATTGGCATGGGCTTGCTCATGCGGTTGTCCGGAATTTTGCTCATACTGGGTACGGCCGTTGTGATTGCCACTGAAGCGATGATGCCTGATTCTCTCTATGCTGGAATTTGGGGCGGCATGCTGCTTGTCGGCCTCGGTTGGGGGCTTGTGGATACGATTACCAATCCGCTCGTTGCCGCGATGTATCCAGATGATAAGGTCCATAAATTGAACGTGATCCATGCTTGGTGGCCGGCTGGAATCGTGTTGGGCGGTTTGACGGGAATCGTCATGGGCAGTTGGGACGTCGCTTGGCAAATCAAGTTAGCGGTTACTGCGGTTCCTGCCATAGCGTTGATCGTTCTATGCTTTATGGCAAAGTTCCCTCTTACTGAGCGGGTCACGATGGGGGTTTCCTTTGGCGACATGTTCAAGGAGCTTATTAGGCGGCCAATGTTTTGGATCTGGTTTGTCGTCATGATGTTTACAGCGACTTCGGAGCTGGCGCCGGGGCAGTGGGTCGACATGACCTTGACCCGTACAGTAGGTATGCGCGGCATTTGGATTCTCATCTATATCAGCGGATTGATGTTTGTTCTGCGCCATTTCGCCGGATCGCTTGTGCATAAGCTTTCTGCAGCGGGACTCATGTGGTTTTCGTGCTTGTTTGCCGCGGGCGGTTTGCTGTGGCTTAGCGTGGCGAGTAATCCCGTTGGCGGTTTCTTAGCCGCGACGGTGTGGGGCGCAGGCGTATGCTTCATGTGGCCGACGATGTTGGCGACGGTTAATGAACGGTATCCAAAAACGGGCGCCCTTGGCATGGGGCTACTGGGAAGCGGAGCGACATTGGCGATCTACTTCTTTTTGCCCCTGATGGGGAAGGTCTATGACTCTTCGAAAATCGAAACTGCTGGCGGCGAGGAAAGCTTCATGACCTTGTCTGGTGAGGGTCTCGACGAGGTTCTCGCAATCGCATCTCAGGAGTCCTTTCGGATAGTGGCGATCCTTCCTGCGGTTCTATTGGTTGTGTTCGGATTGATCTGGTTCTACGATTCTAAAAGACGTAAGCTTGAGCCCGCGAAGCGAGTTGAGGCTTCATAGGGCGGAGTTCCTACAAGTAATCCTCATCATAATCGGGCATATTCCAAACATTTCATAAGTTCAAAGATGTCGCCCACGAAGGGCACAGAGAGCACGAAGCGATTGTCGCCAGGATAGAATAGCCTTCGTGCAACTTGGTGTCCTTTGTGGGAGAAAATAAATACATTATCTATTCTCATTTTTGGTTATGTTACAAAGCGTCGCATAATTTCACGCAAATAATTGAATTCCTATCGCTAACCATTATTAGGCCTCGGATCTATGAAACTAAGAGGTTATATTACCCAAATATAAAATGAGAACAAACAGAAGAGCGCTCCTAAATACGGCGCGGATTGGCGTCATAACGCTGGCTATGACACTTGCCAGTGTCGCATTTGCTGAGCCAAAAGAAGAGGAGCAGCCGAATATCGTCTGGATATTGGCTGAAGACATATGTCCCGACCTCTCTTGCTATGGAGTTCCGGGAGTCCAGACGCCCAACCTAGATGCTCTGGCGGGCCAAGGAGTCCGTTTCACGCAGGCATTCGCCACAGCTCCGATGTGTTCCGCCGCTCGATCTGCAATGATGACCGGGATGTACCAAACCTCCATTGGATCGCACCATCACAGGACTTTAGACAAGAAACCCTTGCCCCGTGGAGCGCGGCCCATAACCCATATCCTGAAAGAAGCAGGGTACTTCACAGCAGTCGGTTGCGGATACGGCAAAAAGACCGATTTGAATTTCACCTCCGAAAACTTATTCGACGCGGACGACTGGAAGCAACGCAAGTCCGGCCAAGCCTTCTTTGCTCAGATCACTCTGGCTGTCACCCACAGGAGCTTTAAGCGAGATCCTAACAATCCGATTAATCCCGCAGACGTAAGCATCCCTCCCTATTATCCGGATACGCCGTTGGTTCGTCGCGATTGGGCCGACTATCTCGAATCCATCCAAATCATGGACGGTCAAGTGGGAGAGATATTACTGCGACTCGAAAAGGAAGGGCTAGGGGAAAATACAGTCGTCATATTTTCGGGTGATCATGGACGGTGCCATATTCGAGGCAAAGAGTTCCTATACGACGGAGGCATACGCGTTCCGCTCATCATCCGGTGGCCTGGGCATCTGAAAACGGGGACCGTGAACGACGATCTAGTCAGCGCAATCGATGTGTCGGCGGAGATCTTGAATATAGCAGGCGCTCAAATTCCCCAGAGTTTGGAAGGTCGGCCGTTCCTTTCGCCCGATAGCGAGAATCGGGATTTTATCGTGGCCGCGCGGGACCGTTGCGGTTCGACCTATGATCGGATGCGGTGCGTTCGCAGCTCGGACTTCAAATACATCCGCAATTTCTATCCGCAATATCCTTACGTGGTCATGTCGAACAACTACAAGCGGATGCAGTACCCGATTCAAACGCTCATGCAGGTTATGTATGCTCGGGGTGAACTCACGCCTGAACAGGCAAGATTTATGGCCCCAGTAAAGCCCGTAGAGGAACTTTACGATCTTAGAAACGATCCGCACGAGCTGCATAACATTGCAGGAAATCCGAAATACCAGGGCGTATTGGTCGAGCAACGCAAGCGGCTCGACGATTGGGTCGCCAGCACGGGAGACATGGGAGCTACGGTTGAGGATCCCGCAATTGCGGCTGAGTATCATGAACAGTACTACGGCAATTTCGTCTCGACTATGACCAAGCGCGGCCTCGATCCAGAATGCTCTCCTGTGGAGTATTTGCAATGGTGGGAAAAGCATCTTGGGGTTGCGGAGTAGTGAAGCATATTGGAGTAGTAGCTCAGCGCTTTAGCCTGAGCATTGGATAATCTTTTCCGGAATTGTGGATAATGTAGGAGCGTCTTTACGCCGCGATTTATGCGTCACATCGCGGCGTAAAGCC
>JAJFLS010000399.1 GCA_021772595.1 Opitutales bacterium | reverse complement strand
TTTTTCGATCAACGAATTGGGAGATTTGAAGAGCTCGGTTAGGCTCTCGTTTGTGAGGCCCTCTCTAAGGTATTGGTAGATGGAAAGGGCGGAACGGCGAATTTCATCAAAGTCAAATCCATTTTTCTTGGCAAATGCCTCCGCGTGAGAGCCGAAGTCGGTAAAGATCGAATCGAGAAAATAAGGCGGGTATTCGGGCCAATCGATTCGGATTCCATCGATATCCGGGTAGCGTCGAAGGATGTCTTTGATGAGCGCTTCCCCGTATCCAAGAATATGTGGACTAGCGAGCGAACCATTGTTGTCCAAGGTGTCAGAGGGAGGTGAACCGTCAGGCAATCTTGGAATATCATCTTTTACGGGACCGCCGAATTGGACGCGGTAGCCAGGTGGAATCGCCGCTTGGATTTGGAAGTAGACCTTTATGCCTCGAGCGTGCGAGGACGTTATGAAATCATCGATAATAGGTCCTTCATTGTAGGTGGCAGAAGTGGGTTGAGATGGCTGGTATCTGAGGCCCTTGTAGAGGCCCAAGTCTGGTTCAAAGCTGGGAGCGGTTTCGATCCAAACTTCCCTCTTCCCCCAAAGCGGCCGATCGAGCAAACGGCCGAGTCCTTTACCCGCATCTGCAGGAGGTTCTCGTTCCCCACCTTGATCCGCCGGCAATTCTCTCATGACATAGGGAGAAATTGAGATCGCTGTTACAGGAGCCCGTTTTAAAAGGTTCTCGAGCAAAGATTCCACGCCTTCGGTCTGTATGTATTCTGGCATTAATGTGATTCCTAACATAATGGATACGGGTAGTTTATACGAAAAATTTGAAGTACATGCCGATCGCTCCAAAAACGAGAAGCGTTGTTCCGGATATGAGGAGGCTGAAGAATAGAATGGGTTTCATTTGTAATTCCTTTGGCAGGTTGCGTCTATCCGCCCAGGCGACTCCAAAGCACCAGGCGCCGCAGCCAAGAGTTCCGCCAAGCATAGCGGGGATCTGGACGATGGAAATAGGATTTGAAAGAGGCTCCCATACGCGTCCGAACCAAATGATCCCTATGCCGATTATCGAAGTGGCGGCTATTAATCCACGCTTGAGTTTCGCGCTATCGAGTGGCGATTCGGATTTCATCATAGGCAGCAAACCTTCGTAGACGGATTTAGTCCAAACATCGAATGTCGCGAAAAGCGTGCCTCCGATTGCGGTGAAGATTCCGATGCGATAGAGTACGAGAAGCGAAGGATGCAGCGATGTCAAAAATGACTCCTGATGCGAAAGGAGGTCCAGCTTGTCTGGAATCTGATGGCTTTCGTGGAGTATAACGGAGCCGAGTACCATAAACGCTGCAGAGAAAATGAATACGGCGAGGAACGATCCGGATACATCGATTTTGATTGCTTTCAACCAGGTCCGTCCACGGCTCAAATTGTCGCTGCTCGTATCGAACGGGGCGAATCCGGATTGGGTGGAGTTTCGGAAAATGGTTTGTTTTTGAAATACTCCCCATTGCTTTTCCCTCAAGAAACTAAAATACCCGATATACGCTGGCAAGCCGCCTCCGATGATTCCGATGTAGGAAACGATTTCGATCCAGGCGGATTTTTCTGCGATATTCGGATAGGTCGTGTGTATCCACTCTTTGTATGCAGGTATTGTGGGGACTAAAAGTCCTTTAAAAAGAGAAGCCAAATTCGGCTGACAGGCGATCGCGGCTATAAGAATACACACTAGTAGCAGAGCGACGACGAACATTTGCGTCTTTTCAAGTCGCTTGTAGCCCTGCCGCCAGCTGAACGCGGCAGCAACCACAATAAGGGCCGTGGACCATAGACGAACCGATATATCCTTATCACCGCCCGAATCGAGGATCCAGGAAATTAGCGAACCCACCGATAGTGAGAGCGAGGCCAGCAGAAAAGGCAGACAGATCGCAGTGATGAA
The DNA here is from genome assembly GCA_021772595.1 of Opitutales bacterium. Taxonomy (GTDB): domain Bacteria; phylum Verrucomicrobiota; class Verrucomicrobiia; order Opitutales; family Opitutaceae; genus Pelagisphaera. Next base: position 4,734 of record JAJFLS010000399.1, on the reverse strand, counting down.
AAGCAGTCCGAGCGGAAACCACGCCCGTGGACCTGGCAACATCACCCAACTCTGCATTGGGTGTTCGCCTGATAGCAGCATGTATCTGGCAGAGGCGTACACTTGCGTGCCTTTGAGCAATATGCCTAGGAAAAAGCACCACAATATTGCGTATCCGAAAATGGCGCCTCCACGTGAAGCAAATACCGTTTCGCCATTTCCGATAGATACGGAAGCGATGATTATGCCCGGTCCAAGGAAACCAATTGATTTCCACCATTGCTTTTCCGTCAGTTGTTTTGGGGGAAGCGGATATTGGATGGGATTCACTGTGTGAGAGGAATGTTTGTGATGCGCTCCAGTGGCGAAGGGTAATCGTCTGAAACAGTTCAACCTCTGGCATCGCCTATCAATCCTGAAACAGGGTGGAGCGCGTGTATTAGAATTATTGCAAAGCGGTTTTTGAGGAAATCCATCGATATTGAGCTTTGGCAGTCGTGGGAAGATAAATTTTCTGAAACAGTTCAATTTTGTTTAACTATTAGGGGAATGCTCTATCTAATTTGAGTCAGAATTATTCGGGATTAATTGTTAGCTGATTTCATATATCGGCATCTCTAGAAATTGAGAGGCGCCTTTCGGAATCTCCAGTCCTCGCGAAGAGCTTAAGTTATCGACCAAAAAAGACATGGAAAAACGGGTACGCTTGAAAGACATCGCGAAAGAGGCTCGTCTGAGTGTGTCGGCGGTTTCGATGGCCTTGAACAACGATGTAACTATGTCCGATAGGACAATCGAACGGGTCAAGGGTGTGGCTCGGGAGATGGGTTACGTGCCGGATCCAGCTTTGTCGGCACTTTCAGCCTATCGCACGAAATTGAAGGTACACACTCATTTTTCGGTTATTGGAATGGTCACTAATTGGCGCACAAGAGACGGTTGGTCGGGTAAGGCGAACCAGAAAGAGGTGATTCGAGGTGCAAAAGAACGAGCAATGGATTTGGGTTATACGCTTCAGGTTTTCTGGGCCCGTGAGGAGGGGGCTTCGCCAAAGCGGTTCTCTCAAATACTGAGAGCCAGGGGAATACGGGGTATCATTCTCGCTCCATTCGAAGATAATGATGAAGCGCTCGATATGGATTGGAATCAGTTTTCTGTGGTCACGATCAGTCGCCCCTCTCGCTATACTTCTTTTCATCATGTAGTGCAGAATCCTTACATGGATCTTCTCAATTGTTGGGATAAGCTCAGAGAAAGGGGATCTTCTAGGGTGGGCTTGGTTCTTCAGGACGACATAGCGTCTCGATGGAGCTATCAATGGGAAGCGGCTCATTTATTCTCATCGACATTAGGTGTGCCCGAAAGAGACCGGATTCCAACTTTGAGATTGGATGGCGTGAACGACGGAATTGCGATCAAGGAGTGGCTTGAGAAACATCGCCCACAAGCGGTTATTAGTCGTTGTAAGAGTTTTTTGGATGTCGCCAGATCGCTTGGTTTAAGGATTCCGGAAGACTTAGGTTACGTTACGTTAAATGCCAATAATGACATACCAAGCGCAGCGGGGATACGTCATCGTCGAGATGCGCTAGGAGCAATGGCCGTGGATGTTCTCAATAGCTTGCTGCACAGAAATCATACGGGATTCCAGGATGTTTCAGTCGGCACGCAAATAGATGGGATTTGGCAGGATGGCGAAACGCTTCCGGCCCTAATCTGAATAGTGGAATCGCATGGATCGGTACCAGTCCAAAGCGGGCTTCGTGAGCCTCGATCGCAGCCGGGCTCGCTTTGCTGGTTTGGCTCGGATGCTTGACTCTTTACCGAAATCTTTTGGCAATAGAATGATGAGTCTCCCGTCACGTTTTCTGCCGCGCGTGCTTGTTCTTTTTGCTTTGCCATGCTTGTTGACGGGACATTTGGCGGCGCAATCCAAATCCATAGCAGCGAGCCAATGGGAAGTGGTCGAGATTGAGGTGACCTTGCCAAGCTCGGATGCGAATCCGTTCGACCGTCATCCCCTGGCCCAGTGCGATGGTCCTAGAGGTCAGGGCTTCACGGTCCCGGCCTACTATACGGGGGAAAGCAACTATACCTTCCGCTTGAGCTTTCCTGGGCCGGGCAACTGGAAGGTTTCGTCTGAAGATACCGGAAACGAATGGTCCGTTTCCGTTGCTGCCGCGAAACCGGGCGTTACGGGTCCGGTAGTCATCCGAAAAGACGAGCCTCAAAAATTCAACTATGCGAACGGCGAGTCTTGTTTCGTACTAGCGTACGAGGCGGATTGGCTATTCGCCCTCGATCTCGAGCAAGACGACATGGAGCGAACTCGAATTTTGCTGAACGATATCAAGAACAATGGCTTCAATCAGATCGTCATGAACGTCTATGCCCATGACACGAGATGGGCGAATGATCGCAAGTTGCCGTCGCGATACGATTTCGCAAAGCCGAATCAATGGCCGTATGGAGGAGACAATGACAATCCCGACTACTCACGTCTGAATTTGGAGTTTTTCGATCACTTCGATAAGGTAGTCGGCATGATGAATGAATTGAATCTGACGGCTCACATCATGATTTACGTTTGGAACAAGAACGTAAATTGGCCGGAATCGGATTCGGTGGAAGACAATCGCTACTACGATTATGTAGTCGCCCGCTATCAAGCTTATCCGAACATCATTTGGGATATATCGAAAGAGGCTACGGGCTACGGGCACAACGATATGAGCTACATTGTCCGTAGAATCGATCGTCTTAAGGAAATGGATGGCCATAAGCGCTTAGTGACGGTGCATTCCTTTTCCTACTGCGCAAAGTATCCAGAAACCGTGGACTTTATCTCTTACCAGAATTGGTCCGCATCGCTCTACAATCGCATGTACGAAACGTATCAGGAATTTCCTGATAAACCGATTTTCAATATTGAGCACGGCGGCTACGAAGTTGGGCCTTACCACGTATTCGATGGCGACTACGATGATCCGGTTGCCTGTCTGGATCGCAACTACCAATGCGTCTTCGCTGGCACCTATTCCACCTACTATTGGCAAGATGCATCCTGGGACGTGGTCATCTGGGACAAGTCCGATTTTCCGGAAAATGAGCAACCGCGCTACGATCTCTATCGGCACATGGCGAAGCTGTTTAACGACATGGATTTCTCATCCCTCAACCCCCCTAAAAATCGCGTGACTTCAAGCGGAATGGCCTTGTCGAGCGACGACGGTAAACGCTTCGTTCTTTACCTGCCTGCCGCGAACAAGCGGATCAACACACGCATTGAGCACTATTATGGAAAGACGATGCGCGCCAAATGGTTCAATCCGTTGACCGGCGAGTATTCCGCTGAGACAGAGCCAGTCATGGAAAAGTGGCTGCGATTCGAGCCTCCCTGGCAAGGGCAACCGGTAGTGTTGGTTTTGGAAGGAGATTAGCGAGTAGGGCAACGATCCCGCTCAGCGGGATCGTTGCCCTGCCAAATATTCCGACGAAGATCCTTTAGATCATCGGATGACATCTGATTTTCAGATATCACTCCATTGGGATGATGTCTCATTAGAAATCAGGACCAAGTTAAGTGCTTTTTACGAATCGAGCGTTCTATTCGGCCTATCTAAGCGTCCAGTATCAAACCCTATGAAGAATAAATCGGCGACCGAGTTTTTCGATAGCAATGGTCCTTTGCGAGGCGCCAAGCGAGACTTGTATGAAGGAGGAATCCGCATTCCGTTGATTGCCTATTGGCCTTCGGTGGTTCCCGCTGGACGGGTGTCGAATCACATTTCCGCCGCCTGGGATTTTATGCCGACCTTTTGCGATATGGCGGGAATTGAAAAACCGGATGGAATCGATGGGCTTTCATTCTTGCCGGAATTGAAAGGGAAAGAACAGTCCAGTCACGAAATTTTGTATTGGGAATACCATACAAAAGGAGGAAACCAAGCTGTGCGAATGGGCGATTGGAAGGCGGTTCGCATGGATGGGGGCTCGGATCCAGCCGCGCCGGTTGAGCTTTACAATTTGGCAAACGATATAGGGGAGAAGCGCGATGTTGCTTCGGAGAATCCTGAAATTGTTAAAAGAGCAATTGAAATTATGGACACGGAACACAGCCCTTCCGAATTATTCCCTTTTGGGGACGAGAAGAACTAGTACATCACCTCGAAAGTTCCATACATACAAATCATTGAAACGACCTTTGAGAATATGATTACCACTGAGGACACTGATGAACACTGATATGATGGGATTGAGCCAAGTCATCAGTGTATATCAGTGTCCTCAGTGGATTAATAAAACCTTAGCAGTGGTTTTCAATAGGTCGCTCTTTGATTGTATGGGTATTAACGTAACTTCGTAGTTTCATGAAAACGGACCATGAAACATGCAAGCCTATGGAATACAGCGCTTTAAGTTTAGAGATGTCTATTTTCGCAACCTCACTGAAAGTGAAGATTGAATAATGCAGTATTTTCAACCACGGAGATCACGGAGGAACGGAGAATAGATGGAAGCCTTCGTCTCCTTTCCTCGGTGAACTCCGTGGTTTATGAAACGTTTGGGGTAATTTATAAGACGATGCACTAGACCTGGAAATAGGCGCTCATTGTTCGTGCCAAGATTTGCGGTATACGGCCACGTCGTCGTAGCTCTCGATTAGCTCGTTCATCTGCGCCTCAGTCAAGATGAGGGCAATCGTGGCGAGCCCGTCAGCGAGAGCGCAAGTAGGCGCGACGACTGTCGCGCTCG
>JAJFLS010000398.1 GCA_021772595.1 Opitutales bacterium | reverse complement strand
ACCTGGATGAAGAGGTCGAGAAATTCAAAAAGCGTCGTCAACGAGTGAATACCTATCGAGACATACGAAATCTCCTAGATGACAAAGAGGTCGATGCCATTGTGATTTCTACACCCAATCACTGGCATTCGTTGATGACTATCTGGGCCTGTCAAGCGGGCAAGGATGTCTATGTTGAGAAACCGGTCTGTCATGACATCTGGGAAGGGCAACGCATGCTGGAGGCCGAAAAGAAGTATGGTCGCATCATCCAGGGAGGCACTCAAAACCGATCGAATGATGGCTTCAAGAAAGGCTTGGAATACCTTCGCAGCGGTGAACTCGGCAAGATCGAGTGGATGCATGGAGTCAATTACAAATATCGTAGATCCTTGGGGAAGGCGCGTGGCCCCCAACCCATTCCTCCAACGGTCGATTATGACCTATTTCGCGGACCTGCTCCGATTAAACCGCTGAATCGACTAAAACTGCATTACGATTGGCATTGGAAGTGGGATACAGGAAACGGGGATATCGGAAATATCGGCGCGCATACTGTAGATAATCTGCGCCACATAATGGGAGATGACCGTCAGCCGGACCGAGTCATGAGTATGGGCGGTCGATTCGTGTATGATGATGACGGAGAAACCCCGAATGAACTCTTGGCTTATTTTGATTACGGCGGCGTTCCAGTTTTTGCGGAGATTCGTAATCTTCCGCAAAAGCGCGGGGTCGATTACGTGGATAACTTGCGTGGTTCTCGGCAAGGTTGTATCGTTCAGTGCGAAGGAGGCTACATGAACCTGGGTGAGGGTGGAATTGTATACTCCAATGACGGAAAAAAGATAAAAGGCTTTCCTGGTAATGGCGTGAAGGAGCATGTCGCTAATTTTATAAAGGCAGTTCGCAATCAGGATTCCAGCCTGCTCAATTGCCCTCTCAAAGTAGGAGTTCAAGCAGGGGAATTGTTTCACATGGCAAACATTTCCCACCGGTCGGGGTTCCCCACTTCCATCAAAGAAATCCAGCATCGTATTGGCGGGTCGGAAGGTGGCGAAGCTGCCATTGAAAGCATCCGTGGAAACCTGAGCCGAAACGGAGTAGATCTGGATCAGGACCGGTTGACTCTGGGTTCCTGGATGTCGCTAGAAGATAAGGGAACGACCTTAAAAGTGCACGACTCGAATAGCGATTTGGTCGCCCAGGCTCTTTTTAAACCGCGCCACTATCGCAAGCCCTATGTTGTATCCAAAAAAGTGTAGGCTTTTTAGAGACTCGCCTGTCTTTTGATCCAAGGCAGTATGCCTTCGCTCCACCCTACTCCTCCTAACCCGTTTGCAAGAATACGCAGCGCCCTTCGATATCGACTCACCATTCACCATTCACCCCATGATGGACCGACGACAATTTATACAGCTAGGGACAGCGGCAGCATTGGCGGCTCCGGCTGTAGCAAAGACCCATTCTAAAGCGTCCAACTTGGTGTTTCTCTTTTCGGACCAACAGTCCTGGGATTACCTCGGAGCCAGTGGCTTGAGCTATTAGCTTTTGGAAATCCGCTAAGAGCTCTTCTCATAACTCACTTGCAAGCTCGTGGAAGCAATCTAGCGTATCCAATTTAAAAGCGCATTTGGGCAACACGTCCCTGAATACTGATCCTCTCGATTATGCTCCCGCTCAATGGTCTGCGACATTTCTTGCTCGGGTCGGTTGTAAGCTCGTCGATTTATGGCAGCGCAAAGGCGACATACTGGCCTTCAATCGTTTCAGCGGAAGCATTGGTGAGCCCGGCTTGGGCGGAGGCGCAGAATAGGATGTATTGACGTCCCGCGACTTCGTAAACGGCAGGAATGCCTTCCAGAGCAGCCGACACTTCGCGCTCCCAGAGAATGTTACCGCTATCCAGGTCGAAAGCCCTTACCTTCTTGTCGCGGGTACCGGCAAAGAGCAATCCGCCCGCTGTAACAACCGGTCCCACCTTGGGCATGGGAGAACCGGTATTTTTAATACCCTTCGCGGCCAGGTGGGGAACTTCTCCCAGAGGGATTTGCCATTTGATGATACCCTGATTCAGATCATAGGCGGTGAGCGTCGACCAGGGTGGACTGATGGGTGAAAGGCCATTGCTTGCACGGACCAACCCGAATCCACTCGTAAAGCGCGCGGTTACGCCGAGCGGTTCAAGGGCATTGCGCTGTGAATTGGAAACGGGAGTCGGTTTTTTTAGGTAGCCCACCAGCAAATCCACATCCGCTTCGGGAAGGGATGGAAAGCCCTGCATAGGCCCCTGTCCTGCCGTAATTATGTTTCGCAACTGCGCATCGTTGATTTTGTTGGAAATCCCAACCAAAGAAGATAGGGCCAGGGGATTGGGCTGTAGCTCCGTAGAATGACAGTTGTGGCAATGCACATCGTACAGATATTGAGCACGCAACTCAGGTTCGGCGGGCGGCGGAGCGAACTGCTCTTGGTCGGGTACCAGCTTTAGAATGGCAGGGTGGTCTTTAGAGACAATAAAGAGGGAGCCATTCCTTGGATCGACTGCACCGCCACCCCAATTGGATCCTCCATTATTACCCGGCATCTGGATCGTGTTGATTCGCCCGGGCGGGGTAAACAGGCCTTCGTTGCGGGCGTTCATAATACCTTCGTGAAACCGAGCGCGGTCTTCCTCGCTAATATAGGGATTCAAATCGTCAACAGTGAATGACTGCCGCGCAAAAGGTGGAGGAGCTGTAGGAAAGGGTTGGGTCGGCCAGAGCGTTTCACGTGGCATTTCCGTGCCCTGAGGAACCGGGCGTTCCTCAATAGGCCAAATCGGTTCACCGGTTATTCGGTCGAAAACGTAGAGAAACCCCTGTTTCGTAGCTTGGGCCACAACGTCAACCTGTTTGCCATTCCGATTAATGGTCAGCAATTTTGGAGCGGTTGCGGGATCATAGTCCCAGATATCGTGATGGATGAATTGGAAGTGCCAGATGCGGGTACCCTTCCTCGCATCTAGGGCCACCAAGCAATTGCTGTACAGGTTGGTTCCTTGGCGATCTGCTCCGTAGAAATTATATTTGGCGCTGGCTACTGGGAGATAAACGATGGCCCGCTCCGTATCCACCGTGAACTCCGACCAGACATTAGCGCCTCCCACTGTTTGCCAGGCATCCGCAGGCCAAGTGTCGTACCCATCTTCACCTGGATGCGGGATGGAATGAAAGGTCCAGACGATCTCGCCCGTAAGAACGTCGTAGGCCCGCACGTCTCCCGGCGCCGATCCATAGCCTTCATTGGTCGCCGATCCCAGGATCAATAGATTTTCAAATACCCGTCCAGGTGAATGCGACTGCACCAAAGAAAATGAATTCGGATCTCGGCCCAGGCCTTCTTTCAGGTTCACCCTCCCCTGGTCCCCGAAATCAGAAATGATCTTTCCAGTTCTGGCATCAATAGCGCGAAGGAAATGATTGCTGGCAAAGAAGAGCCTCTGGTCGGAGCGATTCTCGCTTTCCCAATAATTGATTCCACGGTTGGTTAAAGCCTTATCCTTTCCCTCGGGGATATGGGTCCAGATTTCTTCTCCGCTGGTTGCGTCAATCGCTACGATGGAATTGTTCTTCGCCAGAATGAAAGCAAGGTCATCCACTACAAGCGGCGCGAAAGAATAGCGGTTGTTGTCTCCAGTCGAATATGACCATGCGATCTCCAGGTGTTTCACGTTGGAGCGATTGATCTCGTCGAGGCTTGAGTATTGGGCGGAGTCGGCGCTTCCCGCATAGCTACTCCAGGTGGAATAGTCCTTTGCGGATTGCCGGGACCTGTCACTACAACCTAAGAGAAGAAGGCTGATCAATATAAGGCTCTTGTAGACTGCCAAGCGGGTCAAGGATTTGAATTAAGCCTTCCGTTTTGGCTAAGGCAAGTAAGGAAGAAGGAACACCATACCGGCGTTGCAGACGGGAACGGCTTTCGAATAAGATAACTAGCCAATAACACAGAAAGGAAAGTATCCAACAACGGATAGCCTCAAGCGGAGCCCCTGCAGATTTTTGACCTATTGGGCATCCTCTTGAACCTCAGTCCTCCTGCTCAGACTCGGCCTCAGCCTCGGCCTTTTTCTTGGCTTCTTCGGCAGCTCTCAGCTTTTCAGCTTTCGCCTCGTCAGCTGCGAACTTCTTGTCGCGTTTTCTCTGTTCGCGCTCACGGCGTTTGTAATCTTTGCTGGGTGTGAAGGCCATTCTAAATTCGATTCAATTGTTAATCTCGTTTGGAGCATTCGCACCGGAAACTGACTCAGTCTCTTCGCGTACCCCAAAATTTCCATCCTAGGCCAGAACCATAGGAATCGAAGTGGGGATAAGAAAAAAGAGCGACCACGCAACAAAAATTTTCCTCCCACCGGCGACAGCACGCTGTTTCGGAGCTTCATCGATGGTCGCCTAGCCCTACCCTTCGCCAAAGATCAAATAACGGAATCAGCCCCATTTCCTCGCTTCGACGAGGAAGCGAAAGGCATGTACCCGTTTATCGTATACAAATCACGAGTCCTCGAAGCGAAGAGCTGTTTTCAATTTGGCAGTGCAAGAATTACGGCCGGTCCCATTTCGCTCAAGCAGGCCGCAGTCTCAGAAATCGTTTCGCACGATCTCAAACTGCGGCACTGCGCCCTGGTCCATCACCTTCATGACAATTCGCGAACCTGCCTTATTCAGGTTGATGGTCCAGGTATCTCCGTCCTGCTCCATCGTCACTTCGGGTTGAACGTCCGTGGGTCTCAGGGGAAAGCCGGCCATCATGTGCAGCGGGTTTTGCACGGCCCCTTGGAGCTTGCTTTCAATATGCCGATAGGGATGGTCCGCCAAATCTTTGGGGACCTCATATGTCTTTCGCTGCGTGGTCACCGTTGAGGAACCACCCAGGTATGCGAACAGACGGG
>JAJFLS010000397.1 GCA_021772595.1 Opitutales bacterium | reverse complement strand
GCCTTTTCGATCTCGTCGAATAGCACCACCGAATAAGGCTTGCGGCGAACTTGCTCGGAAAGCTGTCCGCCTTCTTCGTGGCCGACATAGCCAGGAGGCGAGCCGATCATGCGCGAGACGGAGAATTTCTCCATATATTCGGACATGTCCACTTGGATGATCGAGTCGCGATCTCCAAACATCTTCTCTGCCAAAGTCTGCGCCAAAAAGGTCTTTCCGACACCCGTCGGGCCGAGGAACATGAACGCGCCGATCGGACGGTTCGGATCTTTCAAATCCGCGCGGCTACGGCGCAGCGCTTTCGCGACCGCATCGCAGGCCTCGTTCTGGCCAATCACCGTGCCTTGAAGCTCGGTTCCCAATTGGAGCAGACGTTCGGTCTCTTTTTGCTCCATCCGGTTCAAAGGAATGCCAGTCCAGTCCGCGACCACACGCATCATGTCTTCTTCGTCGACCGTGATCCGGTTTTCCTCGCGGCTCTTCTTCCATTCCTCAAGCACTTCCTCTTGCTTGGTGCGGAGCTTCTTTTCCTCGTCGCGGAATTTCGCCGCTTCTTCAAAATGCTGCTTGCTGATGGCTTCCTCTTTTTTCGAGCAAACCTCGTCGATTTCCTGCGTGAGCGTCTCGATTTCAGGCGGACGATTCAGCGACGCGATGCGCGCCTTCGAGCCTGCCTCGTCCATAATGTCGATGGCTTTGTCCGGCAGATGGCGCGAAGTGATGTAGCGTTCCGACAAATGGGCAGCCGCCTCCAGAGCCTTATCGGTGAAGATCGCCTTGTGGTGCTCCTCGTATTTCTGGCGAATGCCTTTCAAAATCAGTATCGTATCTTCGATGCTCGGCGCCTCCACCTTGACGCTCTGGAAACGTCGATCGAGGGCGCTGTCCTTCTCGATGTACTTGCGGTGCTCGTTTAGAGTGGTCGCTCCGATGCATTGGAGATCTCCTCGCGAAAGCGCGGGTTTGAAAATGTTCGACGCATCCATCGCGCCTTCCGCGGCGCCGGCGCCCACTATGGTATGGAGCTCGTCGATGAAAATGATGACGTTGCCCGCGCGCTTGATCTCATCCATGACCGCTTTGATGCGTTCCTCGAATTGGCCGCGGTATTTGGTGCCTGCCACCATCAGCGCGAGATCGAGGGTGATGACCTTCTTGTCGACCAGAATTTCGGGAATCACTCCGCTGGAGATTTCGAGCGCGAGCCCTTCCACGATGGCGGTTTTCCCGTCACCCGCTTCGCCGATCAGAACCGGATTGTTCTTGGTCCGTCGGCAGAGAATCTGAATAACGCGGCGAATTTCGGCTTTGCGACCGATCACTGGATCAAGCTCGCCGTTCTTGGCCAGCTCCGTCAAGTCTCTCCCAAACGCTTTGAGCGCCGGGGTCTTGGTTTCCTTTTTCTCGTCGCCGGCTTGACCGCGGGAAGCGGCGATCGCTTCTTCGGTTTCCCCGGAAAATTGAGGATCCAATTCGCGAAGAATCTCGTTGCGGGTCCGTTCGATATCAACGTCCAGAGACTTCAAAACGCGAGCTGCCACTCCTTCGCCTTCTCGCAGAAGTCCAAGGAGAATATGCTCGGTTCCCACGTAGCTGTGGTTCAGTGCCTTCGCTTCCTTGCCCGCCAGAGCGAGCACTTTCTTGACCCGCGGCGTGTAGGGAATGCTGCCCGAAGCCTTGCCTTCCGGCCCGGATCCAACCTGCTTCTCGACCGCGCTGCGAACGGTCTCGAGGTCTAGCCCCATCTTTTGGAGCACGCTGACCGCGACTCCCTGCCCTAGCTTTATCAGTCCTAGTAAGATGTGCTCGGTGCCGACATAATTGTGGCGAAATCGATCTGCCTCCTTCCGGGCAAGAGCGAGTACTTGTTGAGCGCGGGGCGTGAAATTGTTCATCGGTTCCATAAATTCTTAGTCCTTTTTATCTTCCTTTGGATCAATATCTGGGGCGTCCTCTTTGGGCAGATCGTCATGGATATTGAATAGCGGTTTCTCTACATTCTCAAACTGTTCGCGCAAATACTCGGCGCGAAACGCGTCTCGTTCCTTCGAATCGATCGCCTTGCCCGCATGGTATTGAATATGCCCTGGCTGGCATTCGATAAACATGCGATCGACGATGTTGCACGTCTTCTCCGGAAACATTTCGAGATCGACTCCGAAGCGCACAAGTGAAGCCAGATTCATGCACTCGCTGGAACTCAGCAAATGGCTGTTCCGCAGAATCCCGTAGGCCCGGCCAATCTTGTCAAAAAGCTTTTGCGGATCCTTTTCGAGGATCTTCTCGCGAGCATTCATCTCCTGGTCGATGATCGTCCGGAGAACGGAGGAAAGTCGCTTGATGATCTCCTGCTCGGATTCGCCTAGCGTGGTTTGATTCGAAATTTGGAAAATGCTTCCACTCGCGTCCGAGCCTTCGCCGAACAATCCGCGCACCGCGATGCCGAGCTGATTGACCGCTCGAACCACTTTCTCCATCTGGCTGGATATCACCAGAGCGGGCAAATGCATCATCGCCGACGCTCGCATGCCAGTTCCGACATTGGTCGGGCACGCCGTTAGAAATCCGATTTTGGAAGAGAACGCGTAGTCGAGGCCGTCCTCCAGCGCGGTGTCCACGCCGTTGACCGAGTTCCAGGCCTGCTTGAAACGGTAGCCCGATTTGATGACCTGTATGCGAAGGTGGTCCTCTTCGTTGATCATCACCGAGATCGATTGATCCTTGCTGATAACGACCCCCGCCTTTTCAGGAACTGAAGAAAGCTCGCGGCTAATCAGATGGCGCTCGACGAGAATCTGCTTTTCCAGATCCGAAAGCTCTTCGATTTCCGCAGTGACGCCTCGCTTCATCTGCGTGAGCGACGCGATTGCGGGCAAACATGTCTCAAGTACCTGCGTGCGTTGAGGCACCTTGGCCCAGCCCGGAAAGGGCGTTTCGCTCAAGTTTCGGGCCAAACGAACGCGAGTCATCAGCACCACCGGGCACTTCTTCGCGCTCCCTCCGGTCATCTCCGATTTTCCGCCAAATATGCTTTTGATCAGCATTCTATTTCTATTCTCCTGTTTCGCTTTCCACCGATTGTTCGGATTCTACCGATTTTCTGAGCTCGAGAATCTCGTCTCGATAGCGAGCCGCCTCCTCGTAATGCTCTTCCTCGATGGCGTTCTGAAGCTCGCTCTCCAGCGAGTTCAGACGATCTTCGAAAGTCTTCCGTTCCAGAGCCCTCGCGGGCACCTTGCCTTTGTGCTTCTCGCCCTTGTGCATCCCTGCCAGAGCAGGGCTCAGCAGAGGCGCGAAGGTGTCGTAGCAATACTCGCAGCCGAGTCGACCGGTCTTCTTGAAATCACGCTGGGTGTACCCGCACTCGTCGCAAACGAGGCCTTCGTCGAAGCCGCTCAGCGACTCGTCCATCTCCTCGCCAGGCTTCACTAGAAGGTCCGCCAACGAGTAGCCGTTGGGATCCGTGATACCCTTCTGCTCGGCGCAGGTTTCGCAGAGATCGATCTTGTGAATCTGGTTGTTGATGATCTGCGTCAGGTGGACTGTCGCCGACTGTTCACAAAGATCGCACTTTAGAGGCTTTGCCATGTACTTATTGCTAAATGAATTTCTCCAAGGAATCCAACGAGAAAGCACTCGATCGGATAAAAGAACAACGCATGAGACGCGCCAATAATTACAGCCGCGTTAAAAACTATCTTGCGCAACGAGCGGACAAAGGGAAATGCCGCGTTGTTCCGGCAGCCATTTTAAACACTTTTTGACGGGGCGATCCCTACCCGGAAATCGCCCGTTACTTAGTTCGGCAATTTTTGCCG
>JAJFLS010000396.1 GCA_021772595.1 Opitutales bacterium | reverse complement strand
AACGCTCGGAAAGTTCTACAATCCAATCTGATGATCGCGCATAGAGGAATTCCGAGCGTTTCACCACGCCGTCCCGCTAAGCGGGACGGCGTAGCGACACCGAGAATTTGGAGCGGCCTCCACCCAGGAGTCATGAGGATTTTCCCGTTTCTCGCGGCACTCGCAGGGCCGATCGGAACTACGCATGCCGAAGACTTCATCTTTCGCCACGACAATACGCTCGGCACGTCAATGGAAATGCAAGTGCGCGCTGTTGCTCTCGAAGACGCCAAGCTCGCTGAGAAAGCGGCGCTTTCGGAGATCGAACGTCTGGAGAAAATCTTTAGCACCTACGATCCGGACAGCGTCATCAGCAAATTCGCGCAAGCCCCACTCCACTCTCGACAGTATTTGCCAAGAGAATTTCTCGAAGCTCTAGTCGCCTCCGATTGGTGGAAAGCGAAAACCGGCGGAGCATTCAATCCGCTCGCCGAAGAATGCTCCCTCCTATGGAAGCGACACGCGGATGCCAACACGTTTCCCAGCAACGACTCGATCGCAACAGCCACCCAGCGAATATCGCAAGCCGCTTGGGAAATCGATCCCACCTTCGAATCCGCCATACGGATACAGTCTTCGAAGATGAGCCTCAACGCCATCGCCAAAGGATACATCATCGACCGCGCCTGCGAAGCGGCCCGAAACGCGACATCCGGCATAGACAGCGTCTTGCTTTCGATCGGCGGCGACCTCCGCGTTATTGGCAGCGTTAAACGAAGCGTAGGAATCGCGAATCCCGCGGCGCCCGCCGATAACGCCCCGCCGCTCCTATTTCTCGAACTCCATAATCACTCCGCCGCCACGAGCGCTAACTACGCCCGCGGATTCGAAATTCAAGGCAAACGCTACTCGCACATCATCGATCCAAGAAGCGGCTACCCAGTTGCGGGAAAGACCCAAAGCGCATCGGTTATCGCCGAAACAGCCACCCAAGCCGACGCTCTCTCCACTACTCTTATGGTGCTTTCGCCTGACGAAGGAATCGCCTTAATCGAAAGCCTGCCTGACACCGAATGCCTGCTAGTCAGTGAAAACGAAGCCATTCGAACCAGTTCCAATTTCGACGCGCTCGTCAAACGAGAAGTCGATCAGATCATTCCTGCAACGCCCTTGAAAAATGAATACGAGCTGCGGGTAGAGTTCGAAATCAATCGCCCCGATACTCGCCGATACGAGCGACCCTACATCGCGATTTGGATCGAAGACGCTCACGGCAAACCGGTAAAGACACTCTGCCTATGGATGCAGCTCGGAAGCACGTACTACAAAAAGCTCAGCCGCTGGAATCGACTTGCGAACAAGGACTGGGACCAGATCAAAGCGATCACCCGCGCGACTCGGATGCCGGGAGAATACACGCTTGTCTGGGATGGAACGGCCGATGACGGAACAAAGCTCTCCGTTGGGAGCTACGCGATTTTCATTGAAGCCGTTCGCGAACGCGGCACGCACAAAATCATTCGCGAGGAATTCTCTCTCGGACCCGAGCCGTTCGAACGCGAACTGGATGGAAACTTAGAGATCAAATCCGCGACTCTCCGCTACGGGCTAAAGCAGAATTGACCCACAGACCATGAACACCTCTCCCAAATCAAACAAACGGCAAATCAAGTCATTCGCAGTCACCACCCGCTGGATACATGTTTATCTATCGTCGCTCGGACTCTTGGCCTTACTCTTCTTCGCGATCACCGGGATCACATTGAACCACCCCGATTTCTTCTATTCAGGCGAAGAACGCATTCGAGAATTCGAAGGAACGATCCCTCTTAAATGGCTCGGAGCAGAGAACTCGGACGAAGACCAGGATCCAACCGAGGGCGTGGATAAGCTCGCCATAGTTGAACGCCTCCGCAACTCCCACAATATCCGCGGAGCGGTCAGCGAATTCAGCGGCGACGACTACGAGCTCGTCATCGGATTCGCAGGGCCTGGATACGCAGCGGACGCCTTCATCGAACGCGAAGACGGCAGCTACAACTTGACCGAAACCTCCCATGGGGCAATCGCGATCATGAACGATCTCCACAAAGGGCGCGACAGCGGCAAAACCTGGTCATGGGTCATCGACATCACCGGAGCGATCATGATTCTCGCATCCCTCTCGGGATTCTACCTGGTCCTCACTTTTAAAAAGCGCAAGCGCTCCGCGCTCCTAGCATGCGCTATCGGAGCGACGGTTTTCGTGATCATCTACCTCTTGTGGGTGCCGTGAAGCAATTCCACGCCGCTTTCGCGTCGTAGCTACACCGGGAACGCGGTGTGGTTAGAAAATATGTATCTAAAACCGGATCCCGATCTGATTGATCAGGATCGAGCTCAACCACGCGAGCAACGTCATAAAACCGAACGATACCCCTGCCCATTTCCAACTCGTTTCCTGGGCAATGATCGCGAGCGTCGCGCCGCATTGCTGGCAAAGAGCGAAGAACACCATGATCGAGATGACCACCGGAATCGTGAAAATCGGCATCCCCTCGTTCGGGCCGCTCTGCCAAGTCTGGCCGGCCATAGTCTCGCGCAAATCGCCCGCCTCCTCGTCGACGTCTCCACCCAAGCTATAAATAATTCCAAGCGTCGAAATGATCACTTCGCGGGCCGGGAAACTCGCGATCACCCCGACTGTTATCTTCCAATCGAATCCCGCAGCGCCGAACACCGGCTGCACCACTTTCCCGACGCGCCCCATCAAGCTCTGCTCGATAAACGCCGACGAAATCGCGTGATCCAACTCGCCTTGCAAATCCTCGCTCTCCGCGATCGCCGACTTGGCCAACTCCACAGACCAATCATTCTCAGTCGCAACTGCTTCGACAAAAATCTCCCGCGCTTCCAGCTCGACCGACTCTGATCGCGGAAAATAGAGCATCGCCCAAATGACAATCGTGATCGCGAAAATCACCGTGCCCGCGTTAACCACGAACTCCTTGCCCTGATTGTACATCCGTATAAGCACGTCGCGCACCTTCGGGATCTGGTAGCTCGGAAGCTCTAGCAAGAATGGCTGCG
>JAJFLS010000395.1 GCA_021772595.1 Opitutales bacterium | reverse complement strand
TATGTTGTAATTTAAACGGTTAGGATATGAGTCCCTTTGGAAATTGGAGTAAATCTGTGGGCTACCTATAGGGCGAAGTGGCAGATGATCGCGCCGGTTACGACGATGTAGCAGTAGACGGCGAAATGGATGAGTTTTCCTCGGGTGACTATGGTGATCATCCATTTGCAGGCGAGGACACCGGCGGTAAACGCCGCGACGAATCCGACGATGAGAGGTAGGGCGGCGACGGTGCTATTGGCCATGCCGCCGTCGAGGATATCCTTGGCGTTGGCGCCGATGATCGGGACAAGGACCATGAGAAAGGAGAATCGGGCGATCTTCTTTTTGTCGACGCCGAGGAGAAGTCCCACGGCGATGGTCGCGCCGGATCGGGAAATCCCAGGCATCACCGCGATGGCTTGGGCGACACCGATCACGAGCGCTTTTGCGCTGCTGACTTCGCCGCCGTCTTTCGGCGAATAGTAGGTGAAGGCGAGCAACGATCCGGTAATGATGAGCATGGATCCGACGAGCAGCACGTTGTTGTTGAAGAGGCTTTCGATCGGCTCCTTGAAGAAGAGTCCGATGATGACGACGGGGATTGCTGATAGGGCGAGTTTCGCGATGTAGTCGGTTGATGGATTCCAGCGAAACTGAAAGGCGCCTTTAACCAGATCGACGATGTCGCGACGGAAGACGACGATGGTGCTGAGGACAGTGGCTCCGTGGACGACTACGGTGAAGGTTACGTCGCTGGTTGCTTCGATACCGAGCAGGACCTTGCCGAGCTCCAGATGTCCGCTACTGCTGACCGGTAAAAATTCGGTGAGGCCTTGAACTATTCCGAGGATGAGAGCTTCTAGCAGAGTCATTTGATCGTGTGAACGGTTGGCGGCGAATTAGAGCGGGAATCGATTTTAAGGCGAGGAAGAAAATTGGTATGTCGATTTGTAGGAGCCTGCTTGCAGGCGATTTCTCGAAAGAGGATCGCCTGCAAATTGAGCTTCTAGAGCTCCGACAGTAATTGATTGGTCATGGCTTGGGCTTGGTTGGCGTAGCTGGAGCCGAAGAGGTTGTAGTGATTGAGACAGTGGTACAGGTTGTAGAGCGTTTTGCGGATCGTGTATCCAGAATCTAGGGAATGCGTTTCGTTGTAGGCTGCGTAGAAGTCCGTGTGGAAGCCGCCGAAGAATTCAGTGAAGGCCAGGTCGGTTTCTCGGTCGCCGTAGTAGCAGCATGGATCGAAAATATACGGGTCGCCGTCAGTGTCGAAGGCAGCGTTGCCTGACCAGAGGTCGCCGTGCAGAAGCGATGGATACGGAGAATATCCGTTGAAGAAGCTTGGCAACTGCTCGAGCAGGCGATCGCTTCCGATCAAATTTAAGCCGTTTTCGAGAGCAAGTTTGATCTGGTGGAGAAGCCGCCGTTCGCGGAAGAAATCGATCCACTGGTCGGACTTTCGATTTGGCTGGTGGGTGGCTCCGATGACGTTGTCTCGATGCCAGCCGAAGTAGGCGTATTGTTTTTCGTGGAGATGGGCGAGCTGGCGTCCGAACCGGGCCCAGCTGTCGGCTCGTGGTGAACCGGGCTGTATATATTCCAAAACGAGATACGATCGTCCGTCGGCGATTCCGAAGGCGAGCGGCTTCGGAATTTTGAACGTTTGCGATGCGGCGAGCTCTTTGAGGGAATCGCTTTCCTGTTCGAAGAATTCGAGAAACGACTCGCGATTGGTTTTCAGGAAGTAGCTAGCGTTTGCGCCTTTGAGCTGCTCGGCATTGCTGATGCAGCCTCCACCGATTGGCCGGCGATCTAGGATCTTGAATGGGCGCCCGGTATTGTCAGACAGAACGGATTCTATTTCTGAGTAAAAGGGCATGGAGCGTTTGGCCGTTACTGATTGCGAAGGTGTTCGAGAATGCCGTCGCAGCCATCTTCTAGAAGATCGAGCACGTGCTCGAACCCTTTGTGGCCGCCGTAGTAGGGATCGGGGACTTCGGTTTCGTCGTGGTTGCGGCAAAATTCGCAGAACAGTCGAAGTTTTCCCAGGGCGTTGTCGTCGGGCGCCAAGCGCCGCAGGTCCGCGAGGTTGGCTTTATCCATTGCCAGGATGAGATCGTTGGTAACGAAATCGGAACGGGTCACTCCTCGGGCTCGGCCGGTCATAGGCAGTCCGCGTCGCCGCCCGGCGGCCGACATTCTAGAATCGGGTGGGTTGCCCTGATGGTCGCTGATCGTGCCGGCGGAGTCGCATTGGATCGTCGCGAATTCGGACGCATCCAGTTGTTTGCGCATCATATTCTCGGCGCTGGGGGAACGGCAGATGTTTCCCCAGCAGACGAAAAGGATCGAGCGAATATCGGTGGCGGGAGCAGTCATTTCAGATTTTAGGTTGGGGCGCTGGCGAATAATTAATATTCGGATTTAAGCAACTTTGAAGGGATATCGGTGTTTTATCCATTGCCGTTACTATAAAATCGAATTAATTTTTAATCATTATGATAGACGTAATTAAAAAAGCCATTCTCGCGGGCGTCGGCGCGGCCGCTTTGACGAAGGAAAAAGCCGAGGAAGCTCTCAGCGATTTAGTGGAAAAGGGAAAGATCTCCGCCGCGGACGCGAAGGAGGCAGCCAAGAAAATCGCGGACGAAGGCAAGCAGGAGTTCGAAACTGCATCGAGCCGGGTTCAAGAGAAATTCAACGAACTTGTTTCGAAGGTAAGCAGTAAGCAATCCGAACGTATCGAAGCCTTGGAGACGAGAGTTGATGAGCTGGAAGCGCGTTTGGCGAAGGTGGAAGAAGCCGCATCGGAACCATCGGCGACGGAGTAGGGTCGTTTGCAAAATAGCGGAACGACTGAGTCATTCCGAAATCCGGAGAGTCGAATTATCCACGCCGAAGTCTCGGCGTAGGTACGACGAGACTTCGACGTGGGATAACGTGGGTTCGCTTAAGTCACTATAGAGGTTCCGTCGCACTTAGCGGTTGAGATTGGAGTCCTTCTTGGTTTGAATACGTATCGTGCCGATAAAACCGTTTGAAATTTTCGCCAACGTTGCCCGAGCGAAAGAGATCGCCACCGTCTTGGCCCGCAATGGGTTCGCGGACGTGTTGCAGCGTCTCGATTTGCCGCCTCGGATTCTTGGGGCATTCGGAACGGCGGGCCGCGACAAGCTCAGCCAGTGGGAGCGGTTCCGTCGAGTGTTGGAGCAGCTTGGGCCGACGTTTATAAAGTTCGGGCAGTTGCTTAGCATGCGGCCGGATGTGGTCCCGGAGGCTTTGATCGACGAATTGAGGAAACTGCAGGAGCGGGTTCCGCCTTCCGATTACGAGAAGATTCGCCCGATCATCGAAGAGGGCTTGGGCCAGCCGATAGAAGAGGTCTTCGATTCGATCGATGAAACCGCAGCGGCCGGCGCTTCCATGGCTCAGGTGCATTTCGCGATTTTGAAGGAGACGGGCGAGTCGGTGGCGATCAAGGTTCAGCGTCCTGGTTTGGAGAAGATCGTCGATGCGGACTTCGATATTCTGATGTGGTTCGCCAAGCAGGCTCACGAACGGCTGGAAGAACTGAAGCCGTACGATTTGCCGGGAGTGGTGGAGACCTTGCGCAAGGGCCTGGAGAAAGAGTTGGATTTTCGGTACGAGGCGCGGAGCCTGGCGTTCTTCGAGTTGCAGAATCCGTTCCCCGAAGCGATTCACGCTCCGAAGACGTTCGAGAAGCATTCGTCTAAGAAGGTGCTGGTGATGGAGCGCATCGACGGGCGACGCATGTCCGAGATCGAAGCGAATACGGAAGAGGCGAAGGGCGTCGCCGAGATCGGCTCGAAATCGCTTTTCCACCAGATTCTGATTACGGGTTTCTTCCACGCGGATCCTCACTCGGGAAATCTGCGTTTGCTGGACGATGGGCGCTTGTGCTTGCTGGATTGGGGATTGGTCGGCCAATTGACTCGCCGCATGCGTTATGGGCTGGTCGATCTATTCCTCGGATTTGTGCAGGGAAATGCCGAACGCGTCGTGAGAACGGCGATCAATCTGGCGGACTCGGGAGTGGCTGTGGATGAGCGAGCGATGGAGCGGGAAGTGATGGTCGCCATCCGCGAGCACTACAATCCGGAGACGGGAGTGGGGGATATCGGCCGCGCGATCTTGCAGCTACTGTACATTTTCGGGCGAAACGGGATCGATTTGGCTCGCGATTATTCGCTCATGGCCAAGGCGATCCTCTGCGTCGAGGAAACTGGGACTAGCTTGGACTCCGATTACAATCTGAAAAACGCGTTCGAGCCGATTTTGGTCGATCTGATGAAGGAGCGCCGGAGCCCTGGACGCGTGATGAGAGAAGTCCGAGACAGCGCGATACAAGGATTTCAGTATCTTCAGTCGCTGCCGGACGATTTGCGCCGCATCCTGAAAAAAATCGAGAAGGACAGTCTCAGGGTGAATTTGCAGCATAAGGGGCTGGATAAGCTCGACTACACGATCAGCGACGCGAGCAACAAGATCACTTTGGGAATCATCATCGGATGCCTCATAGTCGGGTCGTCGCTGGTGATTACGACGGAAGTGCCGCCATTGTTATTCGGCATCCCAGTGATCGGGTGGATCGGCTATGTGATGTCCATGCTCTTGGGCATGTGGATCGCGTTCGATATCATCCGAGGGGGAAGGCGGTAGGGCAGGACGACAACGAGAGCCGAATTTGGGCGGGAAATAGGGCTCACGCTTAAGCTCTGAGCTGCCGTGAATAGGGCTTCTGCAGATCCAAAATTGCGAATTGGCGGCGGGAAACGAATTCTTTTTGATAACTTTAAATAGTTTTGTTTTTGGAGCCCAGATCGTGCTGAGTTCCTGATAAGTCTTTAATATCCAACAAGAAAAACGAAAATGAGCTCAATTGCCTAGGAGCTAACCTGGTGTCCAGGACAAGGCGATTCGGCCTATTTTACACTTTAGTTAAAGTTCGTTATGGCGTAAATATAGTGTAAACAAAAATATCATGACGCTCGAATCAACAAATCAAATTTCCTCCGCTAACGTTCCTTCTAATAAAGAAGATTCTTCCGATCCGAAAAACTGGGCTGCTCCTCAGATGGGAATTGGACTAAAGCGCTCTAGAATCAGCCTCCGCCCAGAAAACTTCAAACTGAACGGCAACCGCGGTGCTCTTGAGATTAAGCTCCAAACAAGAACCGAGGGATTTACTCCGAGCTTGCGTCGCGATCAGGCTACCAAGAGAGAGAACTTTAAGGCTGTGTTCGAAGCTGGCTTGAGAGCCAAGGCTTAGGCCGCGTGGACAAATTCGCTCATGTCGCCTCAATCGGGCTTTTTCGAGCCCAAATCGCGTTTCCTCATCTCGCCGAATCCCGCTTCGCTTCGAATCGAAAGCCGAAATTCGGGCTCGAAAATCCCTCGATGACGCTCGTTCCGGATTTTGTCCACGCGGCCCTTGTAGCGACTTCAGTTCCAACGGAAGGAAAGCGAATGCCCTCCGAATTGAGGGAGCGGCGTTAAGGCCAATTGATGAACTCTGACAAGAAAGCGGGTCGGCCTTTTTGGCGAATGAAGGAGCCAGTTCATTCTGTAGACGCGGCTGTTGGTCGTGTACCGAATTAGTGGATAGAGTCTACAATTTGAAGCTCTTCGCTGATGTTTTGGCGGCTTTGGGTGGCCGAAACTGTGGATCTGCACGGCAGACGATTTTTTTTGATATATATTTTCGCTATTCGAAGACCTTTATTGTGGAGGTCTAGGTTTTAGATAAGTTGTTGGTAACCAAATGGTAAAGCATGATTCACTCAATTGTCGAGGAGCGGGTTTTACCCTCGAAACAAGGATTTCGGCCCATTTTACATTTAAGTCAAAATTCCATAGGACGTAAATAAGGTGTAAACAAAATTATCATGAAGCTCGAAACAACAAATCAAATTTCCTCCGCTAACCTTCCTTCTGGTCCGAAAAACTGGGCTGCTCCTAAGATGGGAACTGGGTCGAAACGCTCTAGACTCAGCCTGCGTTCGGAAAGCTTCAAGCTAAACGGCAACCGTGGCACTCTTGAAATTAAGCTCCAAACGAGAACCGTGGATTTCACTCCGATCTCGCGTCGTGATCAGGTGACCAAGAGAGAGAACTTCAAGACTGTGTTCGAAGCTGGCCTGAGAGCCTAGGTGTAGATCAAGTCTAACTCTTCAAGATGGCGAATGCGAGAATTCGCAGATTGTAAGAGCCTGCTTGCAGGCGATAGTCGTCTTAGATATCGCCTGCAAGCAGGCTCCTACATTTTGAAATACGCCAGGTCGGCGTGACGCGGCTCGAAACTAGCGGCCGCCGCTCGTGTATAAGTTGATTCGGTTGATGAGCGCCCTCGCTTCAGGCGGTCTTTCGAACCAGTCGCTCAACACGATTTCCGGAGCGTTGTACTCCGTGTTGTAGAAAACCTTGGTAGCGGTGTTGTCGGGCTTGACCCATCCCGCCTTTACCGAGACTCCAGCGAATAGGCCTTTGGTCTTGGTGTAGACGAGAATGCTGGCGTTCTTGTAATCCCTGCTCTCGTTCGCTTCGGTGAGCACGCCTACAGGGCCGGCGACTGCGGCGGCATCGGCGCTCAGGTCAAATCGGCCGGTGTACGCGCGGCGAACCGTGGCCTCGTCCATGATGACGTAAATGGTGTCGAGTTCTTTGACGCCGATTTGGAGTCCGAAATTCGCTCCGCCGGTCGAGACGAACGCGGGCACGCCCCATTCGCCAGAGGTCGGATTTTTGACGAGGAGAACGCCGCGACCGGCATGGCCTCCGACGAAGAATCCGCCGCGATAGTTGACGGTGAGGATGATCCCTTTCGCCTCTTGAAGAATCGAGGCGGGAATCGCGGTCTCTTTCTTCGCCATGATTTCTTCTAAGGCGTACTCGCTGTTGACGATTCGGGAGACGAGGTTTTCGCGTTTGAGCGCGCCAATCGCGGTCAGGCTGATTGCGAGCGAGAGGGCGAGGATAAGGATCCGGGGAATGCGATTCATTTTAAGTGAGATGAGCGGTCTTTGCAGGAAGTTCCCTTAAGGTGGGAGATTGAATTTTTGGGATTATTGGAGACTAGCGACTTGGATTGCAATAGAAGATCCACGATTTTGGGCCCGATCCAGCCGGGCTGGTCAAAAACAGCATTGATTTGTTGTGAGTCGTCTCGCAGACATGCGATGCATGCCTGGCCCTCAGAAATCGACTTATCGACGCGCGAGGCGTTGGCTATCCGGTCTGATGGAGTCGCTGGCGCTCAATCAGCGGCGACGGTTTCACGTGCTGGCGATTGTGATCGGGTTGATGAGCGGAGCTTCGGCTGTGGCCTTTCATCAGTCGATTTATTGGGCGGAGAAGAACTGGATTCATCGCGTGAAGGATCTTCCGGGATGGATGGGAATTGCGGCATTGATCCTGATGCCGGGCGTTGGAGGAGTCATCGTCGGCTTTCTTTTGAAGCACTGGGCTCCTGAAGCGGCGGGCAGCGGGATCCCCCAAACGAAAGCCGCGTACTATCTCAAATTCGGACGGATCCGCTTTCGCACCGCGATCAGCAAATTCATCCTGGGCACGATCTCGATCGGCTCGGGGGCCAGTCTTGGACGGGAAGGTCCGACGGTGCAACTTTCGGCTGCGCTGGCTTCGTGCGTCGGGCGGTGGTTCGGCTTGGCTCCAAGGCAGGTGATGGCCCTAATCCCTATGGGCTGCGCGGGAGGGATCGCGGCGGCGTTCAACACGCCCTTGGCCGCCATAGTTTTCGCGATCGAGGAGATTATGGGCGACCTCAAACACCGGGCGTTCGCGGGGATCGTCATGGTCGCGGTGATCGCCGCGGTGATCGAACGCTCGCTTCTGGGGACGAGTTCGATGTTTCAAGTGCCGGACCATCCGGATTCGCACGCATTGACGACTTTGGCCTGGAGTCTGGTTCTCGGAATCGCGGCGGGGTTTATTTCGCACATGTTTGTCGAGACGCTGCTGATTACCCGCGAGCGAGCGAAACTGGCGCGTGGCCGATTCAGTTGGGCGATGCCGGGTCTGGGCGGATTGGCGACTGGCTGCATTGGAGCGGCGATATTCGCGAATACCGGGCACATGGGCGTATTCGGAATTGGATACGACGATTTGTCGGACGCGCTGTTCGGCAATCTTGGACTGGGGATTCTGGTGGCGTTGCTGATCGGCAAATTCGTAGCGACGATCTTCTCGTATTCGAGCGGCGGGGCTGGGGGAATCTTCGCTCCCACGCTTTTTATCGGAGCGATGCTGGGAGGCGTTATTGGCACGGCGGCGGAATCGATAGGGACGAGTGGCTCATCCATGCCGGGGACTTTGGCGCTGGTCGGAATGGGAGCGATGTTCGCCGGGATCATCCGCGCCCCGGTGACGTCGATCCTCATTATCTTCGAACTGACGGGCGACTATAACCTCATCTTGCCGATCATGGCGGCCAACTTAAGCGCTTACGCCATCGCGAGCAAATTGCGACAAGTCCCGATCTACGAGTCGCTCTTGTTGCAAGACGGAATCAATCTGAGAAAATTTCCGATACTGCGGCCGGACAGTGGTTGGCAGAACTTGCCGGTGAGCGCGATCATGACCAACTCGGTTCATACGCTGGAGGCGCGATTGCCGTTGGAGCATGCGTATTTGAAAATCAAAGACGAACGATTCAAGATCTATCCAGTCATCGATGTGAACGGCAAATATGTCGGAATGGTG
The DNA here is from genome assembly GCA_021772595.1 of Opitutales bacterium. Taxonomy (GTDB): domain Bacteria; phylum Verrucomicrobiota; class Verrucomicrobiia; order Opitutales; family Opitutaceae; genus Pelagisphaera. The sequence continues at coordinate 5,900 of JAJFLS010000395.1, read as the reverse complement.
CACCGGAAGGGAATCACCGTCGTCAGCCAGAAGGAACCCGATAAGCTTGTCCGCGAAATTTTCATAGCCAAGGATTTCCCCAAAGTTCATCCGGACATGAAAATCCGAGACGTTGCGAATCAGTTTGTGGATATCGAATGGGCTGCTTTGCCCGTGATCAGTCGCTTAGACGAAGGCCGCGTCGTGGGTATTGTGACGCTTCACGATATTACGCGCCAACAGTTTCTGCAGAGCAGCGAGGGTGGCTAACGATGAATGTCATCGTCCTCGTCTTTGTCTTAATCTTCGTCTAGATCTCAATTTGGATGCGGTTGACGAAGATTAAGACAATGACGAGGACGAAGGTGTTGAAGCGGACAATGGTCTCCCGATAGACAAGGTCTCTTATTTTGTAGGGGCTTCGCTCGCGAAGACCGCGTATCGAGGGTTCTAGCTGCTTCTGCGGTCGCCGCAAGCGACGCCCCTGCTAGGTCGCAGGACGAGTATCATCAATTTCAAAACGCTTCGGACAATTCGAATCGAGCCTGCTACTTGACCTTCAGGATCAGCTCCGGATTTGCCCGGTGCCGACGATTTTGAACTTGTAGCTGCAAAGTTCTCTTAGGCCCATGGGGCCGCGGGCGTGTAGTTTATCGGTGGATATGCCGATTTCGGCGCCGAGGCCGAATTCGAAGCCGTCGGTGAAACGGGTGCTTACGTTCCAGTAGACGGTAGCGGAATCGACGCCGTTGAGGAATGTCTCGGCGGCTGCTTTGTCGGTCGTGATGATGCAGTCGCTGTGGGAGCTGCCGTATTGGTTGATGAAAGCGATGGCTTCGTCGATCGAGTCGACGACTTTTATGGAAAGAATGAGGTCGAGGTATTCGGTTCCCCAATCTTCTTCGGTAGCGGCGAGGCATTCGATGCCGGCTTGTTCGAGAATGGTTTTCGTGTCGGGATCGCCGCGCAGCTCGACGTTCTGAGTTTTCAGAGCGGCGGCGATTTTCGGTAGAGCGTTTTCGGCGACGTCGCGGTGGACAAGGAGGTTCTCGGCGGCGTTGCAGACTGAGGGCTTTTGGCACTTGGAATTTACGACGAGGTCGGTCGCCTGTTCGACGTTTAGCGACTTGTCGGCGTAGAGCGTGCAGATGCCGTCGAAGTGTTTGATGACGGGGATGTGGCTATTTTCGGATACAAACCGGATGAGCCCTTCGCCTCCGCGCGGGATGATGCACTGGATCTGCTGATCGAGCTTAAGGAGGGTGTTGAGCGCGGCGCGGTCTTTGGTGGGAATGAATTGGGACGCTTTGGGTGGCAGGCCGGAATCGGCGAGGGCCTGGGTCACGATTTTCGCGAGTGCGATGTTCGTGTGGTAGGCTTCTTTGCCCCCGCGAAGGATGCTGGCGTTGCCGGATTTGAGGCAGAGAATGGCGCAGTCGACGGTGACGTTGGGACGGGATTCGTAGATGATGCCGATCACTCCGATTGGGACGCGGACTTTCTCGATGGTGAAGCCTTGGGGATGCTGATAGGTTTCGAGCGATTCGCCGAGGGGATCGGGAAGCGCTGCGACTTGCCGGGCGCCCGCGAGCATGTCGGAGAGCATTCGGTCGCTTAATTCGAGCCGCTTAAGCATGGCTGGCGTGATTCCGTTCTCTTCGGCTGCGGCGAGATCTTTCGCGTTTTCGGAGCGTAGTGAATCGACGTTTTTCTCGATCAGTTCGGCCAGGCGTAGAATGGCTTGGTTTTTCTGATCGGTCGGGGCGTTCGCCAATAATAGGGATGCGTCGCGCGCGTCGCGAGCAATGTCTCTTACTAGAGCGTCTATGTCTATGGCTTCGGTTGTCATGATGATGAAAGGCTGCGAACGATGCCAAGGCGTAATCGGCCTGGCAATCCTTTCTTGCCGGGGGGGCGATCTAGGCGGGATCCGACGATAGAAGCTCATTTAGTATTTGCTTGAGATTTCTCGCAAGTGGGATAACGTGAGCGATAGCGCTTTTGATTACTGCGGGTAGCCGAAGCGATTCGTTTTACGAGGAACTAAAATAGGAGGAAGAGTTATGTTGAGAAGCGTTAGAGATCTATTGGGCTATCCGGTTAAAGCGTCCGATGGCAAAATCGGAAAAGTTGAGGATTGCCTGTTTGCGGATACGGATTGGCGTATGCGTCACTTGGTTATGGATACGGGTCGCCATATTGGAATTAACCTGCATTATATGTCAGACGAAGATGACGAAGCGGCCCGCAGGCGTAGCGTACTGATTGAGCCGGAGGATTTGAGAGAGCCTAGCTTTGGATGGGTTCGGCGTGAGTTCCGGGTGGGATTGACGAAGGACAAGATTGAGCACAGCCCGAGCCTGGATGAGGATGCTCCGGTATCGGCTCAATACGAAAGAGAATTCACGAAATACTATCGGCATATTCCGTACGAAGACCGTCCGAATGTTTTGGAGAATTTGAGTTCTCAATCGTATCAACCGCCGGTATCGGCGTATCGGCACGATGCTGCGGAAATCGAGGAGCATAAAAACCGAATTCGGGAGATAAGCCGAAGCCATCTTCAATCCGCGAAAGAACTGATGGATTATCAAGTCGAAGCAGAGGACGGTAGTGTGGGACAGGTGCAGGATTTCATAGTGCACCAGGGAGATTGGATAATTCGGCAAATGGTTGTGCGGCTGGCTGGATGGGCGCCGAGAAAGAGCGTTCTGATCCGAATGAATGCGGTTAGCGAAATTAGCTGGTCGGATATGACGATCCGCTTGGACATGCTCGCCGACGAAGTCGAGGCAGCCCCGCTATTTCGTCCTCACGCGGCGGTAAATCGCGACGGCTCAAATCGGTATTTCGACTACACAGGGAGACCAAGCAATTTCAAGCTGCATCATTCGTCAGCGTCGCATGGCGAGTGAATGCGAGCGAATCGATCAAGTATACAACGGAATGTAGCGATCCTTTAGATACCGGATAAGCGGCTTGGGAGAGAGTGGCTGCCCGGTGGCGGAGACGGCGAGGACCTTGAGATAGTATCGCTTTCCGTGTCGATGGACTTTGTCGCGAAGCCAGTCGAGCAGGCGCGAGAAATCTCCTTTTTCAAAATCGTCTTCGAGTCCCGGCAGTTGGTCGAGAGCCGCGTACCATAGTTGGGCTGCCAGCATGTTGCCCAGGCAATAGCTCGGGAAATAGCCGAATGATCCGTCGGACCAGTGGACGTCTTGGAGAACGCCTTCGGCGTCGTTTTTAGGATCGATGTCCAGGAGCTCCTTGTAGAGCGCATTCCAGGCGTCGGGGAGTTCTTTTACGCTCAAACTGCCGTCGAAGAGGCGTCTTTCGATTTCGAAGCGAATGATGACGTGCAGATTGTAAGTGACTTCATCGGAGTCGACTCGAACTGGATTTCTGGATACAGCATTGATTGCTAGGTAAAGATCGTCGCTTGGAATGTCTGCCAGCTGTTTCTTGAAGCGAGCCCTAAGGATTGGCTCGTAGCATTTCCAGAAGGATCGACTTCGGCAAACCTGATTTTCCCAGAGGCGGCTCTGGGATTCGTGGGCGCCCATTCCGGCCGCTTCACCTAGAGCGTTGTGCAGCTGATCGAGAGGCAGGCCTTGTTCGTAGAGTCCGTGTCCGGTTTCGTGGATCGAGCTGAATAGGGAATCGAGCGGATTGTCCTCGTCGAACCGCGTGGTCATCCGCGTGTCCGCTCCATTGCCGGAGCAGAAAGGGTGAAGCGATACATCGATCCTCCCGCGGTTGTAGTTGAAACCTAGCGACGCGGTTATTTCTTTTAGAAACTCCTCTTGTTCCGCGATCGGAAATCCTTTGAAAATCGATGGGTCCTGCTTTTTTTCGGACGCGAGAATCAGGTTTACGATCGGAACCAGCTCGATCTTCAGCTCCTCGAACAGGCCTGCGATTGTGGCGGCGTTCATGCCAGGGTCGTGCTGGTCGATGAGGCAGTCGTATGGGTTCTTGGCCCATCCGAGGTAGCCCGCGAATTCGCGCGAGCTATCGAGTTGGCGTTGGAGGTAGGGAGCGAAACGCGAGAAGTCGGAGTTCTTTTTGGCGTCCGCCCATGCGTGGTAGGCTTCGCTGTCGAGGCGGGCTTTTCGTTGAAGGAATTCCGTGGGGAGCTTCGCGCTTCGTCTATATTCTTTTCTCGCTTCTCGAATAACGACTCTTTGGTCGTCATTCAGCTGAATCTGTTTGGATTCCAGGTCGGTGAGAAGTTCGTCGATTTTCGGGTCGGTGGATGCTTTGTGGCATACTTGGGCCATCGCGGCGGATTGCTCTTGTCGCTGATCGGAGCTGTCGGCGGGCAGATTGACGAGCTCATCCCAACCGAGAAGGCCGGAGACCGTGCCGAGCATATGAGCGTGCTTGAGTTTGGCGTTTAGCCTATCGTAGGCATTTTCGGGCATGAGCGGGATTTTAGGAGCATACAAGAAAGCGGAGCTTCTAAATAGAGAAACTCCGCCAAAAAGGGAACAAGAATCGAAGAGAATTCGTTTCTAGAAAGGCTTGGGGATTTTCATGCCGGATTTTTCCAATAGCTTGGAGGCTTCTGACATTAGCTTTTGGGCGATTTCGTATTCCTTCTGATATTTCGTCTTAAAGGACTCGAGTTCTTCGAGCGTTTTCGGATCGAATTTCGCGACCAGGTCTTTGAGTTTCTTGACGCTTGTTTCGAGATCGGGGATCTGCTCCTTGACGACCTTGAGCACTTCTTCCGGAAGGGCGCCTTTTAACGACTCGTACTTGCTTTTCAAGCCGTCCATTTGCGAGGTCAAATTGCTCGTATTCGCTGATATTTGCGATTGGAAGGCTTCGCGTTGCTTGGCAAGTGCGGCGGCGACTTCCGACTTGAGTTTAGCGGCTTGGTTCTCGGCGTCCTTCTTCATGCCGGCGAGATCGTCCTTGGTTGCGGCAGGCGGAGCGACGTCTGTGCTAGTTGGCGATTCGTCGGAAGAACTCGAACATCCCGACAGGGCAATTGCAGTTGCCGCGAGAAAAGCGAGTGGGTTTAAGCGGGCGAATTTATTCATAGAAATCGAATAAATCAGGTGTTCCCGGTCCGAGCAATAATGGAATTGCGAAGCCGTGAACTCGGAGTCTCCCTAGGCTCGCGTTCCTAGCGAGCTGCCGAGGCGAATCCGGCGATTCGGCCGGTGGTCCAGGCAGCTTGGAAGTTGAAGCCGCCCGTGACGCCGTCGATGTCGAGCGCTTCACCGGCGAACAATAGATTCGGGGCGAGCTTGCTTTCCATGCGCTTGAAGTCGACTTCGCTGAGCTCGACGCCGCCGCAGGTCACGAACTCCTCCTTGTTCATGCTTTTCCCGGTCACCTGAAAGCGGCTTTTGGTCGTTTCTTCAGCGATCTTCTGGAGGGCGGCGTTCGAGACTTGCGAGATTTTCGTTTGGGGCGGAACGTTCGCGTGGACGAGAAGTCGGTCCCAAATGCGCCGCGGCAGCGGGAAGGGGCAAACGGTACCGATCTGTTTGGCTCCTTTGTCGCGTTTGGCGTTGGCGAGTTCTCGCTGAGCAGCGTTCGCATCCAGGGAAGCTGTCCAATTGACATGCAAATCGAACTGATAATCTCGCTGGGCCAATTTTCTGGCGCCCCAAGCCGACAGCTTGAGGATGGCTGGACCGCTCATGCCCCAGTGGGTGATCAGAAGCGGGCCTTCCTGGACGAGTTTCTCTTCTTGGCAGGAAACGGTCGTGTTCTCGACGGAGAGCCCTTGCAGCCCTGCGAGTCGTTCGTCTTTGATGTGAAAGGTGAAAAGCGACGGGGCCAAAGTTGTGATCGAGTGGCCAAAGGAGCTTGCGATGGTGTGGCCAATCGAATCGCGGCCTCCGCCGGTGGCGATGATGAGCCGGTCGGTTTCGATGGGATCGCCCGATGTTGGAACAAGTTCG
>JAJFLS010000394.1 GCA_021772595.1 Opitutales bacterium | reverse complement strand
AGGGGCTTCGCTTGCGAAGACCGCAGAAGCAGCTAGAACTCTTACTACGCGGTCTTCGCAAGCGAAGCCCCTACGAGATGGGAATTATCGCGGGCTAGGCCCATAGGCGTCAACCTAAGCCTAACTAATTGGTATTCAATAAATAATACGCATTTCAGTTCACTTTAGAAGCGCTTTTTATCCCAAAAGCCTTATATGGGGGCGGGTAATGAAGCATGACGCCCGACAATCTAGGATACTGCGCTCTCTCTATCGCTTTAATTTGACAGCTCTCGCCAAGAGCAGTGGATGGATGGCTCGGGAAAGCGGCAAAATCTCGCCCCAGGACTTCTGCGCAGCTATGATCGAAGCTACTAGCATATCCACCGCCTCGCTGCGGATCGTCGCTTTCCTATCGTACACGTTCTCCTCGATTAGCGTATCCAAGCAAGCATTTCACAAAAGAATCAACGCAGGGGCATGCAAGCTTTTCGAAAGCCTTCTAGGCGAAGTTATTTCGAGCAAAACGGGATCCGGTCTATCTGTGCGCAAGCTCGGCTTTAGCCGCATCATCGTCCAGGACAGCACCTCCATCGCTCTTCCCCAACACCTGCTCGAAGTCTTCAAGGGGGCCAAGAACGCCTCGGTGGAACGCGCAGGGCTGAAGATCCACGCTTCATTCGACCTGCTCAACAAGGGTTTCACCGGATTCGAGATCCGCGAGCAGCGAAGCTCCGATCAGGGATTCGCTCTCGAGGGGACCGAAGGCCTAGGCGAAGGGGATCTGCTGCTGCGGGATTTGGGGTGCTTCTGCATCGGCTCGTTTCGGGAGCTGAAGAACAATAAGGCCCATGTGCTGACCCGCTGGCAGCCGAATGTCGAGCTGTCGGATCGAGAGAGCCTCAATGCTATAGATCTTTTCGATCTACTGCGTAGCGACTCTCGGATCGATCGCGACGTGCTAGCCGGAAAGAAGGAGCGTTTCCCGATGCGTCTGATCGCGTTTCGCGTTCCTAGGGAGATCGCTGAAAAGCGCCGCCGCAAGCTCAAGGAAACCGGCAAGCGTAAAGGACGAGCTCCGAGTCGCGAGCTTCTCCAGCTTCAAGATTGGCAGATTTACCTGACCACATGCGATCGCGGCAGCTTGAGCTTCGAGGCCGCCTTCGATCTCTACTGCCAACGGTGGACGATCGAGGTTCTTTTCAAAGGCCTCAAGAGCCACATGCAAGTAGACCAAATACCGCCATACGTCAGCGAGATGATGCTCCGGTGCCTGATCCACTGCACTTTGATTCGAATCGCTTTGGCCTGTGTAGTCACAATGCCGATACTCGAAGAAGAACTAAAGGAGGATGGCGTCAGCGTTCTAAAACTCCTCAGCCTGGTCGAAGCATTGGGATTCCAGCCGGACTGCTCGTACTTCGCCGATCGTTCCAATATTGATAACTTCCTCAGGCACTGCCGCTACGAAAAGCGCAAGAGAAACGCATTGCCTCACTGGATCGCTTCCTTAGGTTGACGCCTATGGGATAACCCCGCTCCTACAAAAAGGTAACTGCTCGAATTTCGAGGTTTGGACACTCTTTAAGAGTGATGGGGAAACGCTAGTATTCGGCAAGCGAATCGAGCGTTATCGAATAGAGGGCGCGGCTTTCGTTCGCGATGATGAGTTCGCTGGGGGAATCCCAGCAAACGGCTTCGCATTGGCCGGCTTGAATCGAGGTCGTTTTGGCGTCGCCGGCAAGATAGTTGTCCGTGTCGGCGGGTCGCTCGAACACCCAAAGGCTGCGGGTTGTTAGGACAGCGAGCTTGCTGCCATCGGGCGATGCGTCGGCTCCGGTGACCTGCGGGCCGATGTCGAATTTGCCGATGAGTTCCGGTTGGTTGATCGAGTTGGGATCGAGGTCGTTGAATCGATAGAGTCGTGTCGCTGTGTCCCCCAAAGTCTTTGTGAGAATGAACAAATGGTCATTCGCCCAGAAAAGGGCCTCGCAATCAAAAATCCGTCGGGGTGGCGGGAAGCCGGTTTGATCTGGAAATTCGAATCGAATCGAAAAATTCGACTGTAGCGCGTTTTTGGATTCACTGGCCGATTCTTTGACGACGTGGATGGCGAGGTCTTTGCGGACGTTCTCGAAATTTCCGAAATCGCCGATGTATAAATTCCCTGAATTATCGGTAGCGATATCTTCCCAGTCGATGTTGCGAAGGCCGGTGGCGAAGGTTCCGATGATGCTACCGTCTTTTCGTATAGAGAATAGATTCGAGCCTCCGGAGGAGTCGTTATGAACCCAATACAGGTTTTCGGATAGGCGGCTCTTGACTATGCCGCTGCATTCGCGAACGCGTAGATTTTGGATACTGCTGTACGGTTCGAGCTTCGCTGCGAGAGCGAAAGCGGTCAGCGCGAGGCTGGCGAAAAAGGAAAACGCGAAGCGGGGAGATCGTCTCATGTCGTATCGCAACTTTCCGTGGATATTTCGGGAGCTCGGTTTTTGGCGGCTTGCCGTTCCCAGTAGGCCCTCGGTTCGATGCTGCGAGCGTCTAGGATTCCGACCAATCGGGCATATTCGTAAACGGGGAATGTCTGTTGGCGTTTCGATTTCGGCAGAGTGAGCAGCGTGTCGAGTGGATCGGCTGATTGAAGTGTGAGAAACGCGCGATTCATCGCCGCGGCGATAGGCGTATCGGTGAGGGGGCGTTTGGCTCGTTCAGCGGTTTTCTCGAGTTTCGCGATTTCGAGAATGCCAACGGCGTGACCGGAGTCGGTTATGATCAAGTCCCGCGGGTAGGGCATGGCGCCGAGAACGCGCGCGGCATCTGCGAGCGATTGATCGGGCGAGAGCTGCTCGATGTTTCCATCCACGAAACGAGCGACAGGCAATTCTCGGAAGAGTTCAAATTGGCGCGTGACTTTGTATTCAGTTTCGCCTGCGTAAAATATGAAAAGGAAAAGCGCAGCGGGCAGGAGCTGGAAATTCAGCAGGAAGAGGATCGCCAGAAATCCTGCGAGAAATCCGCCTAGTTTCGACGCAATGTAGGTGGCCTTGAGAGGCCGCATGAAAAACGAAAGCGTGGACCGCAAAATGCGTCCGCCGTCCATTGGGAAGACGGGGAGCAAGTTGAATAGGCCCATGCTCAGATTGAAAATGAGGGCGAGGTTCAGGATGTCGCTTAGACTCATCGGGAGAGCGAGGCCCTCCACATTCGCCAAGGTGACCGGCTCGCAGAAGGGAAGCAGCAGTAAAGCCAGCGCGAAATTGACGAGCGGGCCTGCGATGGTGATGAGTAATTCCGTTCGAGGTTTGTCGGGAAGGCTTTCGAATTGGGCCATTCCACCGATCGGCATCAGCAAAATGCGCTGCGTGCGGATGCCGAATTGGCGGGCGGTGAGCGAGTGGCCGAGTTCGTGGAGTACGACGCAGGCGAAAACGACGCACAGAAACGCCAGGCTCCAGAGCGCTCCGGTGGTTCCCGCGTGTTTCAGACCTTGATATCCGAAGTAGGCGGGAAGTATGGCGAAGGAGAGGTGAAGCTCCAGCCGGATTCCGAAAACGCGAAACAAACTGATCGACCAATCTAGCATTTGATTAGCGGCGGATCGTTTCACATTGCCTCTCAAACGCAATGACGTACTGAGTCGAGCGTGCGCCCTTTGCCCGCGCCACAAAAAACGTCAACGTTGACGTTTTTTGTGGCGCGGAGTGTCTCGTCCAGGGAGAGGCGGCGCTTCTTTTATACGGAAGAGATTGATTTTCGTGTCTCGTCCGGCCAAATGAATGGCAGCTAGTAATCCAATTTTTCAAATGAGCGATCCGCTTTCACAGAACAGTCAATTCACAGTGCTAATAGTCGACGACGACGACGAGATTCGCTATTCGCTTGGGCGCGTCTTGGAGAACCAGGGGTTTCAGATCGATATGGCGGCCAGCGGGGAAGAGGGCATCGAGAAGGTGAAAACCGGCCCGGCGCCCGACCTGATTTTCATGGATATCCGCATGGGCGGGATCACCGGCCTGGAGACGCTTCAGCACATGCGGGCGATCGACGTGAACCTCCAGATCATTCTCATGACGGCTTTCGGGACGGCGCAGACGGCGATTGAGGCGATGAAATTCGGTGCCTACGATTATGTGATGAAGCCGTTCGATCCGGAGCGGGTTATCAGTCTGGCATCCAGCGCGATCAACGCAGCGAAGGATCTTCGGGCGGCTCCGAGGCAGGCCAAGAAAGTGAACAGTGAGGACTACAAGGAAGGCCTCGTTGGGAATTCGTCCGCGATGCAGGAGGTTTTCAAGATCATCGGGCAAGTCGCCGCGAGCGATGCCACTGTGCTCGTGACCGGCGAGAGCGGCACGGGCAAGGAGCTGATCGCCAATTGCATTTTCCAGCACAGCTTGCGGGCGAGCGGCCCTTACATGGCGGTCAATTGCGCGGCGATCCCGGACAATCTGATCGAGAGCGAGCTGTTTGGACACGAGAAAGGAAGCTTCACGGGAGCGACTTCGCAACGTAACGGAAGGTTCGAGCTTTGCGATCGCGGCACAATTTTTCTGGATGAAATCGGCGACATGTCGCTTCCGACGCAAACCAAGATTTTGCGCGTTCTGCAAGACGGCGAGATCCAGCGCGTTGGCGGTTCGGAGACGATCAAGGTCGACGTGCGCGTGATCGCGGCGACGAATAAGGATTTGGAGAAAATGGTGAGGGAAAAGGAGTTTCGCGAGGACCTTTATTATCGCTTGAACGTGTTCCGGATCCGCGTTCCCGCGCTTTCGGAGCGGAAAGAGGACATCCCCGATCTCGTGGATTTCATGCTTCACAAGCTCGTGAAGGAGCGGAAGGCCAAAGCGGACAACATGTCGGAAGACGCGATGGCCACTTTAATGAGGTATCCTTGGCCCGGCAACGTTCGCGAACTGGGCAACGTGGTCTATCACAGCGCGGTTGTCGCCCAGGGCGAAATGATTTTGATGAAGGATTTGCCCGAAACGCTGGTCTCGGATCGCGGCTCGGAGGCAGTCGTGGAATCGGCTCCGGAGGCGGCGCCCGTGCCGATCGCGGAAGTAAAAACGGTCCCTGCTCCGGTGCCAGCGTCTGTTGCTCCGATGAGTTCGCCGAGCCCGGCTGTTGGAATGAACGCGACTTTACCGGAAGCTTTCGATTTCTTGTACGACACGGTCAAGGAGCGTGAAGGTAAGCGCATACTTTCATTTATCGAACGACAGATGATCCAACGCGCGGTCGCGGACACGGGAGGGAATCAAGCCCGGGCGGCGGAGATTCTCGGCATCACCCGCAACACGCTCAAAAAGCGCCTCGACGAGTTCGCCGGGGAGGCGAGGCAGCGTTCCAGCTAGGGGCAAAGGTGTTAACTATTTCTGAAAGCGACTATTCGCCGATTGTAGGAGCCTGCTTGCAGGCTATTATTCCCAGGATTATGGAGAAGGAGATCGCCTGCAAGCAGGCTCCTACATTTGATTAAGCGTGATAAGTTGACGTCTATTGGTTAGGGTGCGTCTTTGCGTTGAGAGCCAGCGGGTTTTCCAGGCTGCTCATATTGGAGAGCGATTTCGCGAATAGAAATGCTTGCAGAGCCGCGCGTTTTGGGGTTGGCACATTAACGCTATGAAGATCGCTTTAATGTTTTCTGGACAAGGGGCCCACAAGGTCGGGATGGGTAAGGACCTTTACGAAAATAGCCCTCAGGCTAGAGAGCTCTATGATCGGGCTGACGAGATTCTAGGCTGGAAGCTGTCGGAGTACAGTTTCGAGGGGCCGGAGAAGACTTTGACGAAAACGAAAGTATGCCAGCCGGCACTCTTCGTCCACGGTTATGTGGTCTACAAGCTTCTCGAAGAAAAGGGCTTTTTGGACGACGTGGAGACCGCGATGGGTCTGAGCTTGGGCGAGGTGACTGCCCTGGCGGCGGCAGGCGTCTACGATTTCGAGACGGGGCTTAAGATCGTCGCCGAGCGAGGACGCCTCATGCAAGAGGCCTGCGAATCGAGCGACGGTTCAATGGCGGCGGTGATTGGGGTGGACCGTGAAACGGTCGCGGCATTCTGCGAGGACTACGGCGTGGAAATGGCGAATCTGAATTGTCCCGGGCAGATCGTGATTTCCGGCGATGCCGAGAAGATCGCGGCAGCCGTAACCGCGAGCAGGGAGAGAGGGTTTCGCCGGGTGATGCCCTTGAATGTGGCCGGCGCCTACCACAGCAAATTGATGCGGCCCGCATACGGACCGTTCGAGTCGTTTTTGGCGGACATTCCTTTGAATGCTCCGAAGTACAAGGTTTTCTCCACCTCGACCGGGCAACCGATTTCGGAAGCCGAGCAGATTCGAAAGGCGCTCGTGTCCGCGTTGGTTTCGCCGGTTTATTGGGAAGACTGCATGGTCGCGGCGGCTGCGGATGGAGCGGATATGTTCTACGAGTTAGGCGTCAACGGAATCCTCAAGGGCCAGTTGAGACGCACCAACAAGGATCTGGAAAACGCCAGCTTCGAGACGTGGAAAGACGTCGATGCGGTCTCGGCGGTTTGTTAGGCGCTATTATTTTTGGATCCGACTGGTTTTTTCGAATACGTGACGAACG
>JAJFLS010000393.1 GCA_021772595.1 Opitutales bacterium | reverse complement strand
GTTGACAGGAGTGACCGAAATCACGACCACTGCTGGGTCCGACGTGAATTCCCCATCGTCCACCGTGAAAGAAAGCGAGTCGTCCACCTCCGAGTCGGGATCCGGGAGATAGGTCACACGCGGCAATTGCGAGAGATCGAGCGTTCCATGATCCGGCTGTTCGACCACCGAAAAGGACAGCGGGGCGCCCTCTATATCCTCGCCTTCAAGATCGATCACTATCGGCGCATCTTCGAGCGTCTCCACCGTTTGACCGAGCGCCGTCGGGGCATCGTTGACAGGAACAATGTTCAGGCTCACCAACGCCGGCTCGGAATCGCGGCTCCCGTCATTCGCGATAAACGTGAAGAAATCTTCCCCCGTCTCGTTCTCATTCGGGACGTATTCGAGATCGGGAGCAGCTCCCTCGAAGTGGCCCTTTTCAGGCTGATCCACAATGGAATAAGTCAGAGGATCCCCGTCCGCATCCGTCGCGTTCAGCGTTATCGGTGCGGAGGTATCTTCGGGGGTCTCCACCGATTGCGAGGCCGCGATAGGAGCTGCATTGTCGCCACCGCCGCCTTGAAATACACATTGCGTGCCGAATACGAGCCCGTAGCGATGCACATACAATTTCCGCGCCTCGATCGAGCCGTAGAAAAGACTTCCATAATTCACGCTCACGTGTCCGGTAGGCGTTTTGAGATTCCCGTAAAAACAGCCTCCACTTGCTATATACAAACCGCCCCGCTTGACGTTCATCGTAAACAATTCCGGATGTACGGTATTTCCCAACACACCCCCACCGTAAACGCCCTCTGCGACATTGATGATTACCGGCCCCTGGATATTCAACCGGCTGCCGTAGGTGAAACTCAATCTCTTGAAATGGTAGACCGAGGGCTCGGTATCGTTCGGATTTCCCAGAACAATGCCTGATCCATAGCGGGCGGAAACCGATCCATAAGCGCCCTCCGGGAGCTCATAGAATCCAGCGTTCGTCTTCAGCCTGAGGTTTCTCAAGGTCGAGAAATCCCCCAAATCCTGCGTCCCGCCTGAACTCGCATGCACAGTGACGTTCCGGAATCCCTGCGGGCTCTGCGGCTGCACGGAAGCGCTCAACGAGAAGGGGTCGACTCTCGTGACAATCGTATCCACCGATGCGCCACGATATAAGATTACCCTATGATTCGAAGGGTCTGGGCTTCCGGAACTTTCGACGACTTCGCCTACCACGCATCCGTAGCTCTGCCTTATGTTTGGCGTCCCCGGAACGAGCAACGAACCGTTGATCTCTCCGTGATACCCCATCGCGAAAGTCCTCGCCTCGTTGTACTGTACAACACCTTCCACGTACCCCCGAATGCTCGGCGGGTACTCCGTCAATATGCTGACGTTTCCGTATTCCGTCTCATTTCCGCTAACGGTAGACGAAATCGCTGAAAGCAATATAGCCCAAGGGACGGTTGAAGCACGCAGCAAGTTTCTCACTTGCCCGGGGAGGCTGCAAATTTTCATACTTAAGTTGGATGGTTGGTTCCTGTGAGTGCTTTCGCACTACAAGATCAAACAGACAAGTATTATGAGAGCAGATGCAACAAAAAAATGGGCACACCCCATTTTTCGACTCTACTAGGGTTTACTTATAAGTAATTGTAGGAGCGGGTTCATCTCGCGATATTACAGACCTGCATAGAATGGAATAAGAAAAATCGCGGGATAAACCCTCTCCTACAATAAGCCACGCTCACAAATATCGACTTATCATTCGAGCTCAGCCTAGCTGACGCTTTTTTGCGAGCGGGTTGCGAGCGCTTTCTCTAGAGCGACTCTGAGCTCCTCAATCTTTACGGGCTTGCTTACGAATCCATCCATTCCGGATTCCAGGCATTTGCGGCGATCCAGTTCGGTTACTCCCGCGGTTACCGCCACAACATAGGGCTGACTCTCGGGCGGGAATTCATCGCGAATGCGGCGCGTCGCTTCAATCCCGTCCAACTCCGGCATTTGCGCATCCATCAATATAATGTCGTACGGCTTTTCCTTTAACGCCTCGATCGCTTCCAGTCCGTTGGTCGCCTCATCACCCTTGTAGCCGATTTTCCTGAGCATATGGATAGCGACCTTGACGTTCACCGGATTATCGTCTGCAACCAAAATGCTAATACGTTCCGACAGGGCAGGCACCGACTTGGATTCCCTGAGCGCCTTAGCCTTAGAAACTCGGCTTTTCACTGCCTTGAATCCGCACAAGCGAGCGGTCGATCTCAGCAACTGCCCATGACGAATCGGCTTGGTAAGACAGTCGTTCAGCTTGTTCTTCTTAAACTCGCTGATCGTGTCCATACGTACTACTGACGATAGCATCACAATCGGAATTCTTCCGCACAGGGGCTCTTGTCGAAGGTTTTTCGCGAATTCCGTTCCGTCCACGTCTGGCAAATGAGACTCCAGCCAGACAACCTCAAAAGGGCGTTCTGCGCTGTGCAAGGTTTCGATTCCTTCGCCCCCTGAGTCCACAGCGTAAACGTCCATTTTCCACCGAAGAGCCAAGCGCTCCAAGTTCTTCGAAACCGCATCATTGTTTTCGATGATAAGCAATCGCTTGCCTCTGAGAAAATCGATTTCCGCCTTTTCTTCAGAAGCGCTATGATCGACCGGAATCCTCAAGCTAAATTCAAAAGCGCTTCCTTCGCCGAACTCGCTTTTCACGGCGATTTCCCCTCCCATCATGCGGACCAGATTCTTGCAGATTGAGAGCCCTAGCCCTGTGCCGCCATACTTACGGGCCGTGGACGCATCCGCTTGGGTGAATGCGTTGAACATACTGTTGCATTTCTCTGTGGGAATTCCAATACCTGTATCCTCTACTCCGATACTCAAATAGTCCTGCCCCAATTTCAGTTGGGATTTGGCCGAAACGGTTATTTCCCCTTCATCGGTGAACTTGATCGCATTGCCGACCAAATTGACAAGGACCTGCCGAATCCGACTCGAGTCGCCCAAGCGCAGCATATTGATCCCATCTTCTCTCTCATAAAGCAGCTCGAGGCCTTTTTCCTTGGCCGTCGAAGCCAACAGCTCCAACGTGTCTTCGATGCACTGTTCCAAGTTGAAGGGCGTCTCTTCGATTTCGAGCTTCCCGGCTTCGATTTTGGAATAGTCGAGGATATCGTTCAATATAACGAGGAGCGACTCGCTGGAGTTGCGGACCGTATTCAGTACCGATTCCTGTTCCTCGTTCAAATCCGAGTCGCTGAGCATATCGCACATGCCCATGATGCCATTCATTGGCGTACGAATTTCGTGGGACATATTGGCCAGGAAGTCGGATTTCGCTTCCGCTGCCATACGGGCTTCCTTGGTAAGTCTGACCGACGCTTGCAGAGAACTTTCCAACTGAATATTCTTTTCACTGAGATCTGTCGCCTGCCGCTGGACTTCTTTCGTCCGCTCATCCACTAGACGGATCAGCGATATATTGCTGCTCCGCAGTTTTCGGCTACGTAGCAGATGGAAGAACCAAACGAAAAAGACGCCGGAAACGATGTATATCGAATAGGCGTAGTTGCTTGCGTAGATCGGAGTCTTTATGGCGAACGGAAATTCAACTGCCTCTCCCGTCTCGCCGAAATCGTTCATGCCGACGACATTGAAAACGTAATCCCCCGGAGGCAGATTAGTGAATTCCTTATATCCAATGGACGAAAATTCGTCCCAATCTTTTTGGTAGCCTTCCAGGAACACCTGATATCGATTGAGTCGTGGTGATTCGAAGTTCAGCAATGCGTATTCAAACCGTAAAGACCGGTTATTGAATGGGATTTCCAATCGACCCTCTTTTTCCCCGAACCCTTCATTACGCACGTCTTTCCCATTATCGATATCCGCGATTCGGGTAATCCTGGTCTCGATGGCTCTAATTTTCGGCGGATCGGAAATCGGTCGAGTTCGAATCACCCCGGACTCATTGCCAATCCACAAATATCCGCGCGAATCGATATGAAACGCCGCCCCTTTATGCTGGGAACCACGCGCCAGATTCTTCTGTCCCTTATAGTATTTCCCCGGAGGCATAACCGCAAGAGATCCGTTCACGCCATTGGCATTGATCCATATATTCTCACCGGGATCAATAATCATCACTTGGAAGCTGGATAGAAACTCGGATTCAGAAAGATTCGTCCAATCCTCGAGTTCGCGAAAATGATTGCCGCTCTCATCCAGGGCCCACAACGAACCTGGGGCCGTACAGATGATCACTTCTCCATCCAGTTCCAATGGAGTGTTGCGATCTGAGACTAAGCCGTGTTCGGCAGAATAGTTCGTAACTTTTATTGGAGTCGAGCTTGTATCAACTTTCGCAATCGAGCCGTTTTCAAGCTCGAGCCAAAGGCAACCGGACTTTTCCTGCACGATACTTCTCGCAACTATGCCTTCACCGCCCTGATAGGCTCCTTGATATCTCCAGACTCCGTTCTCTCGTTTCAGGTAGTGCAAGCCGTCGGAATTTCCTGCGACGATGATATTTCGATCGACCTTCGATCTAATTAGCGTGCGACAGAGCCCCTCGTACAGGATTCGAACATCGTCCTCCAGCCGAATGCGAATGCCAACATGACTGCCCATAATGAGCCCTTCATCGACCTCGAGAAGGGCGGAGGTTGACTCAATATCCTTGAGTAACTGGAAATTCAAGTCGCCATTCTTCGGATACTCTACGAAGCGATAGACTCCTTGATGGGTTCCGAAATATATTTCTCCATCGATCTCATCGATATCAATGACCGCGCCCTCCAAGCCTTGTTGATGATTGAAGATTGAGAGGGGCTCGTTAAGATCCACTCGAAATAGGCCTGAGCTGTGTGTAAGCCACAAGGCGCCGTCACTGGCGACGAACGCATGTTGCAAGCCACGCGCGCTAATGTCGCCTAATCGCTCGATTTTATAGTTCACTTCGCCCTCGGACGACAGCACCATCAAACCGCTGCTGTGCGTAGTAACCGCCAGTTTCCCATCATTCAGTTTCGCTACATGATAGGGCGAAATAGATGAATCATCGTCACTATCAAAATTCGAAAAAGGCTTCAGCGACTCTCCATCGAATACGACAAGACCGCTGTTTCCGGTTGCCAGCAAGACCTCGCCTTCACTCAGCTGCGTATTTGAACGAATACCCTCGAAGCCAAGCTCGACACCTTCAATCTCGAACCATTCGATTTGTCCGTCCTGCTCAATACGGCCAATACTAGACTCGCTATTGTAGAAATACAATTGATCGCCAACCGGGAAAACAGCTCGAACATCGCCGACAGGCTCCTCCCAGATTCGCAGAGATTCTCCTTCCCTCCAAGCGATGATCCGCTTTTCCACTGATACAAACAGATAGCCATCGGTATTCACGAAATGGGGTGACCAATGTTGCTTGTTTTGAAACGAATTGGGCAACAATGGCAGTATTGAGCGAAAACTCCGCTTGCCAGATTCATCTATGATCGTCGAACCGATATCTCGAGTCGTTCCGATGTATACTTCATCGTTCTTTCCGAATACGACCCCCAGAATTTCATCGAGATTCGAATAGCCAATCCGGTTCCACGTTTCACCATTTCCGTACAACAAATGGTCTGGAAGAATAGCGTAGATCCTTCCCGACGAATCCTCTCCAATTCCCTTGAATACCTTGGCCCCGAATATCAATTCCGACGGAATGCGACTGATAATCGGGGATCCCACTCCGTCAAAAGCGCACAGCCGCACAGCACAAGGAATACAACTTGCGAATATAATTGCAGGGATAAAGAACCGAAAGGGTAAGTGCACTGGAGATAAATTCTGAAATCGTTACCGCCCTTCACATCGTCTCCTCTCTCTTCTTCATTAGAAGAGCGCCTTTCTTTCGTCGGGCTAATGGGTCTAATTGCGTACGGCTAGGCGCATGAATACGATGCCCTCCGTGATAACGCTTACTCCAATAATGCGCATTTCAAAAAGTTGCCCTTAAAGACGAGTGGATTCCCTACCAAATCAAATCTCAAATTTTATGAAAATCTGCTCAAAACGCTACACATCAGATTTACAAAACCGATACGTCTAAAGAAAAACAAAGCCCATCTTCATAAAGACCACACTCCCATCACCCCCACATTAATAACGTATAGAAACATTACGTATTAGTTTCCCCCAACGATCTCAGAACCCCATCATGACTAAGAAAATCATATCGAGCTGGACAGCTCTCCCGGCACTTATTGCGATGGTCTATAGCAGTTCTCACACCTTCGCCGATGAGGTGCGATTTGGAGGCTTCTTCAGCAACGGATACATCGAGTCGTCCCATTACAATTACCTCGTCGATTCCGAGGAAGGAGATTTCGACTTCATGGAGGCAGGGCTGAATGCCTCTTGGACTCCTGCTGACCGGACGACGGTGAACGGCCAGGTATTCGCTTTCGAACTAGGTAAATACGGAAACTACGATCTATCGATGGATTACCTTTTCGTAGACTACAACTTCACTCAAGAGTTCGGCATTCGCGCAGGTCGAATAAAGCGCGAATACGGAATCTATAACCACATACAAGATATCGATGTAGCGAGATCCACAATTCTATTGCCGATCGGGACTTACGACCCACGTTATCGTGATATGAGTGCCTCGCTGGACGGAATCTCCTTCTACGGTGCTTACGAAGTAGGCAAGCATAAGATCATCGATTATAGCCTGTACGGCGGATTCATCGATCTGAAGATAGACGGTGGAATCGCAGGATACGGTTTAACAACTCTCTCTCGAGGCGTGATAAATCCCAAGGCGGAACACATAGATTCGAAATACATGTACGGCGCTCAGGTATGGTACAGTCCAGCCATCGAAGGTCTTCGCCTAGGGTTTAGCGGCACGTACCTTCCAGATATTGAATTCTCATCTACTGGACAATTTCCGGATCTTGATCCGAATCCCTTCTTAGCGGGCAAGGACTTTCGTTCGAGTAGCACAAATGTTGATAGGTATTCACTCAAGACGTCGATCGAATATTTTGTTGGTGATTGGACCTTTGCAGGCGAGTACATTCGCTCCAAACTGGATTACGATCTAATGGCCTTCGCTGGAGGATTCCCCATCAAGAATGGCCATGAGTCCCTTTTAAGCGATTCATGGTATATTAGCGGAGCTCGGCGCTTAGGGCGATTCGAGACTGCTCTGACTTACGCTGAATTTTATACAGATGTAAATGATCGCGATGGAGTGCGGTTCGATATGCCCAATACGGCCAATAATAAGGATTTTCAAATCTCCTTAAGGTATGACGTAACCGATAACTGGACACTGAAGATCGAATCCCATTCGATCAAGGGCGCCAGCCGCCTCTTCAATCAATACAACCAGAATCCGCTTTTCGATGAGAAGAATTGGACGCTCTGGGCAGCCAAAAGCACCTTTAGTTTCTAGTAGAGATAGACTCTGGCTACGATGAAGAAACGAATGAATATAGAGACAAAAACGATTGTTTTCGCGCTCCTTTTCTTCACCGGAACAATCGTTGCGGAGGCAAGCGAGCCCACGGTAATCGGCAACCCGAGAAACAACAGCAAGATCAACGACGAAATTCTAAGGTCGATGTTGATCGGAAAGATGAAGTTCTGGGAAAGCGGTTCGGAAGTCGTCATTGCAGTTCTAAAGTCAGACCAGAATGCGACGGAGACATTAAGCCACTACAGTGGCATGACCCCAAGCAAGTTTAAAAACCATTGGCAGCGCATCGCCTATAGCGGTCGCGGAAAGATGCCCAAAATGTTTAACAACATCGAGGATCTCATCGCATTCGTGAGTGAAAACGAAGGAGCGATTGGGATCGCTTTATCAAGCGACGCTAAAAGCGATCTTCGCAAGATAAACTGAGCAACTAGCAGGGGAGAAAGAGGCGATTTCCTACCCTTGCAGCTCGGATATTTTCATCCGGTAAAAGATGGTGCCGCCATCAAAGGCGTCCTCAAAGATGAGTTCCTCGCCATTTCCCGGATCGGATTGCAGATCGGTCCACTCTACGAGATCGACAGACCACTGAAGGCAATAGCTCAGCATCAAGCGAGGAGCCGCAACAGAAATCGTGGTCAATTCACTTTCAATCTCCAAACGAATCGGGCTCATGGCATCCTGCACGAGCGGCGAGCCCGCACATAGCGGGTCGGTGGATCTAGAATCTCGGAGAGGAGGACAAATAGACGGAGAGACTACTCCAAAAGGTTGACCCATTTGGTCCTACCCCTCATACCTCGTCCTACCCCATGGCTGATTCTTCGCCCGCCCCCCCAAAAAAACGTCTTCTTTCCCTCGATGCCCTACGCGGCTTTGATATGTTCTGGATCATAGGAGGTTCGGGCATGGTGGTCGCGCTGGTGGATGTCCTGGGGTTGCCGGATAGCTGGGTAAAGGCGCTCGCAATACAAATGACGCACGTGGAGTGGGACGGCTTTCGATTCTACGATCTGATCTTTCCGCTCTTTGTTTTTATCTCAGGAGTCACAGTTCCCTACTCCATTCTCTCGCAAAAAGCGAAAGGAGTGCCCGTCAAGCAACTACAGATTACTATCATCAAACGGTCAGCAATCCTTGTTCTGATCGGGCTCAGCTATAGCTTTTTCAAATTCGAAACGGGCGCCCTCCGACTATACACGGTATTGTGGATGATTGGCATGAGTTACCTGATCGGCGCCAGCCTCACCTTGCATGTGGAAAGCTGGCATCATCGGCTGATCATTTTCTTCAGCGTACTGATCCTCTACCACCTAGCGATTTTCTATCTGCCCTACCCAGGAAAAGCCGAGGCGATAACGCCCGACAACAACCTCGCCGCCTGGCTGGACCGGAACCTGATAACAACCAATCTCTACCGCGTAGTTTACGATCCCGAAGGAACCATCCGCGTTCTGACCGGAGGCATGCTCGGAATGCTGGGCGGGCTTTTCGGGCAGCGTATCAAGAGTTTCAAGACGCCTGAACTTCAATGCGGACTCGAGCTGCTCGTCGCCGGATTGGCAAGCCTGCTGTTGGGCTGGATCTGGAGCCTTTCCTTCCCCATCATCAAAGATCTCTGGTCACCCTCTTTCATCCTCTGGTCGGCCGGCTGGTCGCTTCTACTGCTGTCCCTATTCTACACGGTAATCGACGTATGGGGCTTGAAAAAAGTGGGCTGGATCTTCGTCCCGATTGGCATGAACGCTATCACCATCTACGCGGCCCAATGGTACTTCCCTTTCAACGCCAGCCGAGATTTCTTCTTCAAAGGATTCTCCAATCTCTTCAGCAATCCCGCCACCCAACAGCTCGTGCTCTGGACCGGCCTGGTCCTCATCCAGTGGCTCATCTTGTATTGGCTATACCGGAAGAAGATCTTCATCCGCATCTAGCTTGCGCGTAATTTTTAAGAGCGGCCAAGTGCCAATATTCAATCGGTCCCCCTAATTGCAGGAGCGGGTTTATCCCGTGATAACTCTCCTATTGTATTTTATTGATTGGCTACGCAGATATATAAAGGAATGAATTCTAAAAATGACGAAAAAGGAGCGGCTGTAACGTTTCCTCCGCCTTTGATCTTTCTATTTGTGATACTCGCCTCCTACGGTTTGCACTTCTTTTTTTGGCCCATCGGAATCGGAAATTCGCTAGTGCTCAGAATCCTGGGAGTCGCAATATTCGCTCTCGGAATTGCCATAGTCTTATCAGCTGACAAATCGTTCAAACGTGCAGAAACGAATATCAAACCATGGAAGCCGACGACACGTATTCTAACCACAGGCCTATACAGCTATTCGCGCAATCCAATATACTCCGCGCTTTGCCTCGCCCAAATCGGTATCGGATTGCTCGCAAATAGTCTATTGGTCGCAGTCTCGTTCATCTTCTCTGCCTATTTAGTTTTTCAAATCGCAATAAGAAAAGAAGAAGCGTATTTGGAAAGTAAATTCGGAAAGGATTATCTAGACTATAAAGGCAAGGTACGAAGATGGATTTAGTAATTATCCGAATTTGCTATCGGAGCTTTATATTCCCTCAGAAACAGTCCACACCGGAGGCCCGGCGTATCTCTTCTGAAACTGAGCTGCAACATTTTCGGAACGACGTAGTCGCTCCGCTACCGTAGCTGAACGATTGCATCGTTCAGAACGTCCCGTCCAATGTCAGAACGGAATCACACCAGCGCCGGCGCTTCTTTGCCGAGCGGGACGCTTAGGATTTCGGGGCCGTCTTTGGTGATGATCACGGTGTGCTCGAAATGGGCCGAGGGGCTGCCGTCCGAGCTTAGAGCGGTCCAGCCATCTTTGGCCATCTTGACCTGGTAGCGGCCCATATTGACCATGGGCTCGATGCAGACCACCGCGCCTTCGCGCAGCTTAGGGCCGTTGCCGGGCTTTCCGAAATTCGGGATTTGAGGCTCCTCGTGGAGGCTCCGTCCAACGCCGTGTCCGACGAAATCGCGTATCACAGAGAATCCGGCTTTTTCGACCACGCGTTGCACCGCGCTTGATACCTTGCCCACTCGGTTCCCCACGCGAGCGGCTTTGATTCCCTCGTACATCGATTCTTCGGTGACGTCGAGCAGGCGCTGCATCTCCGGATCGAGTCGACCGACGCCTACTGTCCGGCAATTGTCGCCGATGTAGCCATTGTATCGCGTACAAACGTCAACGCTGATAATGTCGCCTTCGCCCAGAGCCCGGTCCAAGCTGCCGATGCCGTGAACCACTTCGTCGTTTACCGACAAACAGGTGAACGCCGGGTAGATTCGAGAGCCCACTTGATACTTGTAGCAGGCGCTTTCCCCTCCAAGCTCTTCGATGAAACGACGGCCCGCCTGATCGAGGTCGTAGGTATTCAATCCAGGCGTCACGAGCTCGCACATTCTGTCCAGCACGGTCGCCGCCACTTGGGCCGCTTCTCGCATGGACTTCATCTGCTGCTCGTTTCTTACAATCATAATGCCCTCACTATCAATCGGTATGCTCGCTACCAACAATAGTCATCGAAACCGAATTTCAATAAAATCTCGCCCAATGACTGAAATTTCCGGAATTCGCCCGGGCTTTGACATGGGAGCGACCGATGAAGCCCGCTTTGATTCGCCGAGTGTAGGAGCCTGCTTGCAGGCGATTTTCGTCGCCATTGCCAAGGGAAACCAATCGCCTGCAAGCAGGCTCCTACATTTGGAAACGCCGCTCGCTCTACTCCTCCAGGAGCGAATCTTCAACCGCGTCTTGGGGAAGCGACTTCTTGGCTTTCGCGCCGAGGATTTTGATTTCCTCGACGTTTCTCACGAGATTTCCTTTGCCGGTCTTCAGCTTGTTCATCGCCGCGTCGTAGACCTCCTGGCTTTTGCCGATCTTTTTCCCAATATCCTCCATGTCCGCATAGAAGCCCACGAACTTGTCGTACAGAGCTCCGCTGCGACGGGCTATTTCGAGCACGTTGCGCGTCTGCTTCTCCTGTCTCCAGATGTTCGCGACCGTCCGAAGCGTCGCAAGCAAGGTCGATGGCGTGACGATTACCACGCCTTGCCGGAATGCGTGATCGAAGAGAGAGTCGTCCGCCTGCATCGCCAAAGTGAACGCGGGCTCGACGGGGATGAACATGAGAACGAAGTCCGGCGAATTGATCCCGTACAGCGACTCGTAGCTTTTCTTGCTCAAGTCGCTCACATGCGAGCGGACGCTCGCGACGTGTTCCTTGAGATTCTTCTCGGACGCCGCCGCGTCTTCGCCGTTCACGCAGCGCTCGTAGGAGATTAGGCTAACTTTTGCGTCCACCACGAGATGCTTGCTCTCGGGCAGATTGATCAAAACGTCTGGCTGGAATCGCTGCCCGTCATCGTTCGTCAAGCTCGCTTGCACCTCGTATTCCTGTCCGGCCACGAGTCCCGACTTTTCCAATACACGCTCGAGAATCATCTCTCCCCAATTCCCTTGAGCCTTGGTTTGGCCTTTCAAGGCGGTCGTCAAATTCTGGGCCTCGTCCGACATTTGACGATTGAGCGTGTGCAGATTCTTGAGTTGCTCGTTGAGCGCGGCGCGATCCTTCAAGCCTTCCTCGTGGGCCTTGTCCACGCGTTCCCGAAAGTCCTTTAGGCGCTCGCCAAGCGGGCCGAGCAGCTTGTCGAGGCTCTCCTTGTTCTGGACGACGAACTTCTTGCTTTTCTCCTCCAAAACGCGATTTGCGAGATTCTCGAACTCCGCGGTCAGTTTTTTCTGAATACTCAGGAGCTCTTCCTTTTGTTCGGCGAGCCTCTTCTCCTGGCTTTCGGTTCGCTCGTCCGCAGCGGCGAGCTTGCCATGCAAACCGGTATTCTCCCGGCGGAGCGTCTCCAACTCCTCTCGCGACTGCGAGAGCGATTCGTCGAGGCCTCGCGTTCTTTCCATCAAGCGCGCGATCTCTTCCGCTTCCTCCGCTCTCTCTCGCGCTCGTTCTTCGACTTCCGCTTCGGAGGGAGCGCCGCTATCTTTCAGCCGAAAGCGCTGTATAGCCCAAGCGATGACAAAGCCAACAGCTCCCGCGACTGGCCAAACGAACTCTCCCAGCGCGTCACCCACAGAGTTCCACCTGTATCTTTCGCGCGGCGGGAAACCCCATGCTGCACTGGTTGCCATCCGAAAACTGGACCGAAACGATGCCCGCCTGGCCATCGCGACGGGTGACGGTGATGTCCTTCCCAGGCGTCAACTTGTTGGACTCGAGATATTGGAGAAAGCCTTCCTCTTGATCTTCGATCCGGCTGATCGTGACGTTCTGGCCTTGTTCGCATTGATCGAGCGGGGTGAGGTCCCGTTTCGCCATCGAGCCCGTGGCCGAAGGGATCGAGTCCCCGTGGGGGTCCACTTCCGGGTTTCCGAGCAAGACGTCGATTCGCTCAAGAACGCGGTCGGAAATTGCATGCTCCAGCGTCTCCGCCTCCTCGTGGATCTCGTGCCACTCCATCCCCAAAGTCTCCACCAGAAACAGCTCCACAAGTCGATGCCGTCTCAAGACGTGCAGGGCCAGTCGCTCGCCGCTTTCGGACAGCTTCACTCCCACACGCGGCACGTAGTCCAAATGGCCGGATTTCGCGAGCGACTTCACCATCGAGGTCGCCGTTCCGGGCGTCACGCCCAGCGATGCGGCCAGGTCTCCCATCGCCACGTTGCCGCCTTCGCCCTGCTCGAATTGCAGGGCGTAGATTTGCTTGATGTAATTTTCTACGGTGCTGGTTGCCATGGCCGCGTCGCGATCCGATATTCGTGTCGGAATTAGCGAGCGATGAAAAGCATTTATCCGAAAAACCGGCAAAGCCCTCTAGGGCCAGTCTTCTAACCACCCCCAAGAGGCTCTGAGTCCAACTCCAGCGAACTCCGTCAATCATTTGTAAATCCCGAGCATGCGTTACGACGACTTTCAACCTTCGGTAATCGCGCCGATGTTACTTCAGACTCCATGGATTCTAAACCCAAAGTACATATCGTCGAGGACGACTCGACCACACGCCGTCTCCTCGAAAATCTCACTAGCTTGCTAGGCTACCAAGTCATGTCCTACGAAAACGGGGACGACGCTTGGAGCGCATTTAAGCTGGAGCACCCGCAGATCGTGATCAGCGACTGGAAGATGCCCGGCCTCGATGGCCTCGAGCTTTGCCACGAGTTGCGCAGAAAGAGCAGTTCCTCGTACACCTACTTCATTCTGGTAACCGCCCAACGTCGATCGCGCTCCAATCTCGAGCAGGCAATCCAGGCGGGAGTGGACGATTTTCTCAAGAAGCCGATCGGATCCGAAGAGATCTGGAACCGGCTTCGCGTCGCCGAGCGCATCCTCAATTTCAACCAACAGGTCAAAACTCTGGAGAGTTTGATCCCCATTTGCTCCTACTGCAAGAAGGTGCGCAACGACGACGATCTCTGGGAGCAAGTGGAGCAGTATGTGAACGAACGCACTGGCGCGGATTTCACGCATTCCATCTGCCCTCCCTGTCTCGAAACGCATGTTCGCCCTCAAATGGAGGCGTACAAGAAAGCGCTCAAAGAAAAGGACCCGCTTAAGTCGTAAAGCGCCCCGTAGCGCTTCCCGTCACTTCAGGATAACCACGGTCGCTCCCCAGCTTCCCGAACTCTCGTCCCCTAGGCGGAACTCCTTGACGCGGTCCGATTTCCGCAGGTTCGCGTGCACCGTTTCGCGAAGCGTGCCGATCCCCTTGCCGTGAATCACCCTGACTCGCTTGATGCCCTTCTCCAAGCAGGCTTCGAAGTAGTCCTCCAGCAGGTACTTGACGTCCGACGGTCGAAAAGTGTGCAAATCCAGCTCCCCATTTATTGGAATCTCTATCGGGTCGGGCTCTTCCATAGTCAATTGCAGCAGTGGTTTCCTCTCAAATCGGGCGAAAAACGGTCGAATTACAAGATACGCGATTAAGTTAGGAATCGCTAGCTAATTGGAAACGCGCATTACTCGGTCAATTCATGAAACTCTGGAGAATACTTGCAGCCACCGCAACGCTTTGCGCCGCGGCAATACCGTGCCTCTCCCAAACTGCCGGGGATGCCGCCGCTGAAGAAGTGGTCCTCCCGCCCGTCCCCGTCTACAAAGTCTCTCCAAAACACCCGCAGGCGTACTACGAGAAAGCGATTGAAGGCGCCGCGGTGGTGATCGTGACCGTTGACCGCTTCGGCAACGCCGTGGACCCCGAAATTGAAAGCGCGACCAACGAAGAATTCGGGCTCGCAGCGATGTTAGCCGCTTCGGAGTGGGTTTTCGAGCCCGCCACCCGGAACACCGTTCCCATCGAGATCAAGGTCAAGCTGCCATTCGTTTTCCAAATCGCGCTCGAGCACAAAATGAACATCGAATTCGGACGTCCGCTTTTCGTCGAACTCGACATTCCCATCACTCCATCGTCGGAGCTTGATAAGGACCCGCTCCCAAGCTTCGTTCCCGCCTTCTCCAACTTCTATCCGGAAGAACTCCGAGGCACCGGACAATCCGCCTCCGTGAATGTGGAGTACGTCATCTCCCCCACGGGCGAGGTGCTCAATCCGCGCATAATTTCGATCACGACACCGGGCTTCGAACACGCCGCGCTCAGCGCCGTCGCCAGCATGCAATACAATCCCATCGTCATCGACGGCAAGCCGATCTACGTCTCCATGATACGACCGATCCAGATGACCGAATAGCGGTCGTCTCTCGTCCTCGTCTTAATCTTCGTCTTCGTCTTAATCCCCAAATCCCCCCGCGTCACAGTTCCGTGAATACCGCGACCGACGAAGTGTAGCCGTGGACGAAGTTCCGCCCGCCTACGGGACCGAACTCCCCGTTTCCGAAAAAGCCGACCAATCCCTGCGGACGCAGCAACTCGTAGATCGCCCTCGCATCGTGGTGATCCTCCCCGAACAGCCCCGCGCCGCGGCCCGAGCAATTGCTCAAGCAAGCTCCGAAAATGCGCTTGCCGACCAACTCCTCGCGACATTGATTCACGAGCTCCTTCAGCTCCACGCTCGCCCCTTCCGCGTCGCGAATCTGAAACTGCATCGACTGCCCAACCCTAGGAATCGCCCCCACCGCAAGCGACCCCGTGTTAGGATCGGCGGCGAGCATGTTTCGAACGAGAAAATCCCCTCGCCTGAAGGTCTCCAAATATTCATCCACCGCCAAGCCAACGAAGATATTGCCACGGCTGCGCAGCCGCATCTCTTCGCTAATCCCCTTGAACGTCTCATCCAAAATCTGGAACGCCGGCCGATTTCCAATGCGCTCAAGCACGTTCCCCTTGGACTTCGTGACCGTCCATGCTTCGCCAATCGGCGTACATCCCTGCGCGGTGATTCCGGCAAGTTTCACGCCGCCTCCGACGCCGATCGCGACCCCGCCATCAGGCATCAGAGCGTCGTTCCAAATAACCGCGCTCTTCTCATTCCGATCGAAATGAGCGAGCCCACCGTATAGAGGCGTCTCTGGAAAATCCCGCTCCCAGGTCGAAATCCACGCTTCCACATTCACGTGTAATGGCTCCGCGAGTACAAGCCAGCTATTAATCCCCTCGCTTCCCGGATCGACGCGCCGTTTCCAATATCCCGGCTTGTCCTCCGCGATCGCGTCGTTCGTCATGCCCGCCGAAAATCCCAAATCGACCAGCCACGCCCCAGGAAGATTGAACAGCCCCAGCGCGACGCCGCCCTTGCCCTCGTACTCCACATCGTTGGCGATCACTCCATTTGAAACGCACCCGGCGAGCACGGAAATTCCCACCGAATTTCTCAAGACATCCACAACCTCCTCGGCATGGTCGATCCACTCGGAAGAAATGAACACAATTCCCAACATCACTTCACGCGGCAAGATCTGGCGACGCACTTTCAGCGCCCATGATTTGAATTTCATGAGATCCCACGACTCGTTCCACCGGGCCGCTACACTGTATGGAGGTTCCTCGCTCATCTTGTCCGTCGCCGTTGTATCCAGATTTCGGGCCTCACTTCTCGCTAAATCGCTTGGCCAACGCCAAACGGTGAATCTTGGCATTGTGCCTCACGTCCACCGGAAACGATTTCTCGAAAAAGAAATGCTCGATATCACGCGTCGCCACCATTTCGGCTCCCGCTTTCACGAGACCCTCGATAAATAGGAATCGTTCCCTTTCCGTTTTCGGAAACGCGCCTTTGATCGGTTCCACCACGATCGCCGGAAACGTTTTTCCACCGCGACGCAACCCTATCAAGGCCGTCCGAAAGACCTCCGGCAGACGATTGAAAACGCCTTCGCAACAATCCGTGTAGTAGACTTTCTCCCCAATTTCGACCCGCTCCACCTTCCGCCCGCAAAACCAAAGGCGACCGCTCGCATCGAAATAGCCCAGATCGCCCATGCGATGCCAAGTCCGCCCGTTCGACACGATCTTGGCGCGCCGCGTCGCGTCCGGCAGAGAATCGTATTCCTTGGTCACGCTCGGCCCCGTGGCCACGATCTCGCCAATCTCGCCCTGTTTGAGCGGAGCCTCCAGAGCCGCCGCTTCCAAAGGCTCATCGCTCGCGGCAAGAATCCGCGCTTCGACCCCGGGCAATGCCTGACCCACGCAAGTCCCCATTCCTTGAGCCGTCAACTCGGCCGCTTCCCCTAGGATCTCCTGATCGTCTATCGATGAAACCGGCAATGCCTCGGTCGCCCCATACGGCGAATGAGCGTGCCCCCCATCGAGGATTTTCTGAAATTGCCGCATCAGCTCCGGCGGGGCCGACGCTCCCGCCATCAGGATTCGCTTCAAGCTCGGCAAGCGCGTCCCGCTCGCCTCGCAGTGGGCCGCGATTTTCTTCCACAGCACCGGCGAACCGAAAGAATTCGTCACATTGCATTGGACGATCGCCTGGACGATTTTCGCCGGATCGACAGTCGCCGGCTTGCTCGGATTGATCTCCGGCACGACCGTCGTCATCCCCAAGGCCGGATTGAACAGAGCGAAGATCGGCAGCATCGGCAGATCCACTTCTCCCGGCTCGATCCCGTATTGAGCTCGAATCGCCTCCACTTGTGCCTCGAACATTCCGTGCTCGTAACAGACCCCCTTTGGCATACCCGTCGAGCCCGAGGTAAAAAGAATCGCCGCCAAATCGTCTTGGGCCGTCGACGCCGCCTGGAGACGCACGCCCATTTCCGGAAGCGGAGCCCGCGAGAGCGGGCCGCCGACTTTGACCCGCGTTCGAACCGTCTTGAAGGCCCGCCGAAACACTCGGCCGAACCAGATCGCCAACGAAATGCCCACCAACGCGTCCGGCTTGGAGCGGCGAACACAGTTCAGGAAACTCGACACGCCCATTCCGGGATCGATCACAATCGGAACTGCACCGATCTTGAACAACGCGAAGCTAAGAGCGATCAGCGGCAAGCCCGGACGCGCCACCAGCAACACCCTAGCGCCGCGCTCGATGCCCCGCTTTTTGAGATAAATTCCCCAAGCATCTTGCTCCGCCGCCAATTCCTCG
>JAJFLS010000392.1 GCA_021772595.1 Opitutales bacterium | reverse complement strand
GCCTTTCCCTTCGCTCTTAGCAAAGGCTATTAAACTCAGCGCGTCTTGTACGCGTCGCGCGAATACAGAATCATTGTAGCAATGGGTATATCCTGCGAACTCTCGCTCATTCTCGACTGTATCAGTTTTCGCTAGCGGTTTGCCATCGACCAGAAACTCGCCCTGCATGAACAAGTCCACCGAGAGCACCCGGTAGCCTCGTTCCGCCAAACGGCTCGCTTCGCCAATCGGCCTCCCATCCACGCCAAACAAGCCGCTCTTCCCTGGGCCGTCCAACCAAACGATGATCTCGCCTTTCGCTTTTTTCGGAGCGATCTCCACTAGCGGGAGTTCGCTCCCAATCGTTTTCCAACGGAGCTTTCCATCTGCGTAACTGATCTCCTTCGCTTCCGGCAATCCCCGCCCGATCATCGTCCTCCACGCGTCTCTAGCAATGGAGCGGCGGTTTTCCGGAGAAAGCGCGGCAAGTTGCCGATCCGATTCATCCGCGAACCAGCGAGTGAGTTTTCGCTCGAACGCGTCGCCGCCCTCCGGCTCGGGATGCTCCGCGTTCCACACTGCATGTTCCTCCGTAGTGAGTCGCGCGAAATCCTGTTCGACAATCGGCTCCTCGTGACCCAGCGCCAAGTGTTCATTGAACCACGAATACATCAAAGCTCTCGTGACATAGTTGTAGTTATGCTTAAAGTGAGTGAGATCCGCGCAGGCCACGTATTCTTCTTTTCCATACAGCTTGTAAAGCGATTGAAGTTCGGGAAAGCCTTTTCCCGGAACGAGCATTTCTTTCGTCCAATCGTCAGCCGCGGTCATGCTCTGCGGTTTCGGGGCGAAGAGCGCCGCGAGCTCGACATTGCCGGTGCCGATCCGCAACAGGCTGGCGTTCTCGCAAGTGCAGCCGCCCTGCATCGAACTGGAAACCATGCCATTGGGGAATGCGGCCACCGGACGAGAATCGATCGCGCAGAGCATAATCGTCTGCGTACCGCCGCCGCTCCCTCCCGTTACTCCGATTCGGCTCGGATCTACATCCGGCAGACTTTCCAGAAAATCAAGCGCACGGATCGAATTCCAAGTTTGAATTCCAAAAACCGATTGGAGCCGCAATTCGGCCTGGGCGCTGAAAAGCCCCCAGCTCTCTTTCCCTTCGAAGTCCGTGCGCTGTTTCGCGAAATCGTGAACCAGCTCGCGCGACAATTGCCGGTTGTCCGCGTATCCCATCATGTCATATAAAAACGTCACGCAACCGAGCCTCGCCAAGGTCGCGCAACGAGCGACTTTCGGGAAACGGCCTGAGTCTTCGAACTGCTCCCCGCCTTCGCGAATTTGCTCCAGCACACCATCCACGCCGAGATCCATGAGTCTCCCACCATGGCCATGAGGCGAAAGCACAGCAGGTCGTTTCGCTCCGTTTGCCGGAGCGGTAGGCCGAAAGAGCAAGCCCGTGACATATAGCCCCGGCACGCTCTCGAAATAAACCTTTTCGACAGTAAATCCCGGACGCGTCACTTTGCTATGAACAACCGCATTGAGCGGCGTTTTCTCCGGCATCGGCCAAAGCCCGTTCGCAACCAGAACGCGGCGACGCAGGTCCGAAGCGCGGACTTCCCAACCATCAAGTGTTCCCGGAACTTCGAAAGGGAAAAAGCCGTCGAGATCCTTCAGCGGCTGGAGGCGGCTGTCATTCGGAAGCTCGTTTTCCGGGAAAACACGAGGGGCCTCCGCGAAGAAACCTTGGGCCGTCCAGAGGACGAGCAGCAGCGATAATATTCGTTTCATACGCAATGGGGCAATTTGAGCGCATACTCGCCGATTCGTAGAGCCGCGTCAATCTGTTCCGAGCTGGATGATGGTAGGGCTTCTTATCCGTTCGGCTGAGCTCACGGCCGAAGCCCTAAGCAGCCGTTGATTTCCACGCCACATGCGCGACGTAGCTACTTCGAGAATTCGAAGGGGCAGGCAAAGCTCTACTCGACTATTACCATTGGGCCTTGAATAGAGATCGACTCCCATTCAATATCAATCGCAACAAAACTATACGTGTCTATCTCTGATTCAAAAAACCAAGAGCTCGTCGTCCTTCTCGATCCGACCGGTCAGCCGATCGGAACGATGGAAAAAGATCGTGTTCACACAGCGGATACGCCGCTCCACAGCGCTTTCTCGATTTTTCTGTTCGATGGCAAAGGACACATGCTCGCGCAACAGAGAGCGCTTTCTAAAAAGACCTGGCCCGGCATATGGTCGAACGCCTGCTGTGGCCACCCCGCTCCCGACGAAGCTCATTTGGACGCAGCCCACCGGCGTCTTAGAGAAGAGCTGGGACTATGCGACATCGAGCTGACCATCGCCCTACCGGATTTTCGCTATCGCGCCGAACACCAGGGAATCGTCGAAAACGAGATTTGCCCAGTCTTCATCGGGCAATGCCACCAGCAGGTCATCCCTAATCCAGCCGAAGTCGCCGCTATCGATTGGGTCTCGTGGAAATCTTTTTCCGAAGCATGCAACGGTAAAACGAATACACGTATGGATTCCTTTTCTCCCTGGTCACTTCTGGAAGGCCGACTCCTGCAGGGCCTTCCGCAATTCGAGGAACACATCGGCAAAACGAGCTAGCACTCACCGAAGACGAAAACGAGCAGTTCGTATATTAAAGCCGCACCAATGAAAAAGAAGGGATTAACAAGAAGCGGCCATCCGGCTTTCGCGCAGCGAGATCCTGCTCGCAAACAGCGATCCCTGCTTTTAAACTCCTTCAATATAATTTCTTAACAGGGATCTGGCTACGCCAGAGCAGGATGACCTCCCGCCGTCATTCCGTGACAAGTCGGCCAGCAGGTTTTATACGGAGCGCTTCATTCGCCGGATTTCCAAACCTGGTCTCGCGAAATTTACCAATAGCCCAAAATCCAGTTTTGATGCGTTCAAGTAGTTAATCAATTGAGCCTGATGCTCCCCCAGTAATTCTCGAACTGCTTTCAGTTCCAGTATCAGCTTATTCTCTACAAGAATATCCGCGTAGAATTCTCCGACGATCTGCTCACGAAAATGAACATTTATCGCTACTTGAGACTGACATTCCATTCCAGCCTCCCTGAGAGCTATAACAAGGGCATTCTCGTACACCTTCTCCTCAAAAACCAGTACCCAATTCCTTCTGAACCGCGTAGCAACAACCAATAACATTTTTTCTTAGCTTTTCGAATTCCATGCCTAAAAATCAACCAAATAGCATAGTACACACAACTCAAAACTTGCTCTCGCGCAGCGAGATCCTGCTCGCCAACGGCGATCTCTGTTAATAAACTCCTTCAACATAATTTTTAAACAGGGATCTGGCTAGGCCAGAGCAGGATGGCCTCCTTCCGTAACGCCGTGACGAGTCGGCCAGCAAAATTATTTCCAATTGAAAACGCTTAAGTGAGCACAATCTGCTTCAGGTTTGAATAATTGAAGTCCCCTCTGCATGAGCACGGACCATCATCATGAACATTCGTCGAGCGCGAGTCTGAAGCGCGCATTCATTCTGAATCTCAGTTTCACGATTATCGAATTAGTCGGCGGACTCATGACCAACAGTGTGGCGATTCTTTCGGACGCGGTACACGATCTGGGCGATTCACTCTCGCTCGGGTTCGCCCTCTGGACCGATCGCGTCGCGCGAGTGAAAAGAGCTGATGACCAATCCACCTACGGTTATCGCCGCCTCACCTTGCTTTCGTCTCTCATCAACGCGCTCGTTCTCGTTGCAGGATCGACGCTGATACTGACCGAAGCCCTGCCACGTCTTTGGAATCCCGATCCACCCGCAGCGCTAGGTATGATTGGACTCTCAGTCCTCGGCATTCTCGTCAACGGTATCGCTGTCCTCACCACGCGGCGCGGCAAAACGCTCAACGAGAAAGTCGTCTCTTGGCACCTGCTGGAAGACGCTCTCGGCTGGGCCGTTGTGCTCGTCGGTTCGATCGTTCTTTATTTCACCGGCTGGGCTTGGATCGATCCACTGCTCGCGGTAGGGATCAGCGTATTCATTCTTTTCAACATCGTTCGCCGCATAAAGGAAATCGTTTCCCTATTCCTACAGCAAGCGCCTCGCTCAATCGACGTGAACGTGCTGCGAACCGCAATCGAATCGCACCCAGCAATCGATTCGACCCATCATCTGCACCTCTGGTCGCTCGATGGAGAACATCACATTCTCACCGTCCATGCCGTGCTGGCGGCGGATTCCGACGACCGACTTTATCGCGAAGCCAAATGCCACATTCGCGACACAACGCGCAAGTTCGAGCTAAATCACGTGACAGTAGAACTTGAATACGCGAACGAAAACTGCGATCTCAGGCAAACCAATCACTAAACGCCGGCGCATCCGTTTGATGCATGTTGTCGGCGCCTTGATACGAAAGCGGCTACTTCAAGAAGAACACTTCGGTTGTATCCGCCCAAATCCCATCGGCCTGGGGCAAAGGGCTTTGACATGGGTCGGTCTCTTTCCACCAGCGGCGCGTCTCGGGATCCTCGCCCATCAGCTTCATATCCTCTGCAAAGTCACTGCCGGTGTATTCAAGATAAGCGATTAGGTAAGTTTTTCCTAGAATGTCGATTTCGTGGATAGAGAAGTTCTGAATATGGGATTTCTTGATCTGGGCGGTCACCGATGGCCATGGATTGGCATGGAGCTCGTGGTAGTATTCGGCTTTTTCGGGCTTGAGGCCAGTGACCCAGCAATAGCGCTGCACCGGATTCTGCCGCGCTTGGTTTGACTGTTTGGCGCAGCCAGATAAAAAGATGGCAGCGACGAAGAGGAATAGAATTTTGTTCATCAGTCGAGGTGAATACGATTATCAGAAGCTGCCTGGAAATAAGCACGCCGCCTTTGAAATTCGGTTGATACTTGGTGATAATGCGGGAATCGCTACGGAAGAAGATCGGAGCTGGCACCGGGTTCTTGCGGTGTCCGGTAGACCCCTTTTTCGACATAGCAGGGGTGAACGAACCGCGTTTTGAGATGCGGAATGTGCTCGAGCATGAGAGCTTCATGGCCGAGAACGATATGGTTGAAAAGCACGAGGTGCTGATGAATCTGCCCCATATCCCCAACGTGCGGAACGACAGGAATCGAGCGCTGGCGAGCCATCAGGCTTACCGCTAGAAATTCGCTTATGCCTGCGACGCGCACGGCATCCACTTGGCAAAATCCGAGGGCCTCGCTCTGTAGGTAATTTTTGAATATGATGCGATTGGGCACGTGCTCGCCAGCGGCTACTTTCGTATGCGGGGCGTAGGACTTGGAGAGCGTTTGATGGCCCAGGATGTCATCTGGATGCGTGGGTTCCTCGATCCAGAATAAATTGAATTCACGGGATCGCCGCCCAAACTCAAGAGCTCTAGGCAGAGTCCATTGCTGATTGGCGTCGACCATGAGAACGGCGGCGTCACCAGCGGTCTCGCGGACGATCGCGACACGGCGCAAATCGCGATCCATGTCAGGGCCGCCCACCTTGAGTTTCATGGCAGTGAAGCCTGCCGCGACTGATTTCTTGACGTTCTCACGCACTTGATCGTCGGAGTAATTGAACCAACCGATGGAAGTGTCGTAACCGGGATAACCACGAGCCAGAACGCCTTCGCGATTGACGCGGGATGGCGATTGCTTGCGGAGAAGAGCCAGCGCTTGCTCGCGGGTGAGCTCGTCTTCCAGATAGGAAAAGTCGATGGTGTTGACGAGTTGCTCAGGCTCGAGATCGAGCAGTAGCTTCCAGAGAGGAACCCCTCGCGACTTGGCCCAAAGATCCCAGCAGGCATTGGTCATCGAGGCGAGGGCGAGGTGAACGACTCCTTTGTGCGGCCCGAGCCAGCGGAACTGTTGCTCGTTCGACAGCCTGTTTTGGAAGGCCCCGAAATCGGCCATGAGGTCCTCAATGTCCCTCCCCTTGAGACTTTCCGCCAAGAAGGCCGCTCCCTTGCAAACGAGATCATTCCCTTCGCCGAGCGTAAAGGCCAATCCGGTGCCCGCACAGCCGGAATCGTCGTCGAGCAGAGTCGCGGCGTAGGAGTAAGTGGGATCGACGTGAATCGCGTCGGAACCGGCTTGGTCGCCTATGTCATAGCGCGCGTCTCGTGTGGATACGGAAGTGATCATTGAAGGGGTATAGCGAACCGCAAATCGCTCAATCGCTTTGGGACGCGACGGTCTTGCCGTTGACACGCAATCTCGCTCGTTCGTTGCGCGGATGGGTGATTGCGTAGTCCGTGACTCTTCCGTTCTTCCAAGTAATTTCGACCTCGAATCCACCCCGGGCCTTGAGGCCTTTGACACTGCCTTCTTTGGCCCACGCTTCAGGAAGAGCGGGCAAGAGGTGGATGACATCATCGTGACTTTGGAGGAGCATTTCGACGATTCCGCTAGTGGCTCCGAAATTGGCTTCGATCTGAAAGAGCGGACGCTTAATACCGAAGATGCTATTGAAGAGGTTGCCAAGCGTTTGGGATTTGAGCATTTCGGTCAAGTGGTGATGCGCTAGATCGCCATCCTTCAGCCGGGCGTATATGCTAATGGCCCATGCACGGGACCATCCGACGCCGACCGATCCGTTTGCGCTTCGGATTTCGATCGATTTCTTAACGGCTCCAAAGAGCTCCGGCGTTTTTTCTTCGGTGATAGAGATTCCGGGATGAAAGGCGTAGAGGTGGCTCATGTGGCGGTGGCCGATGTCGGCTTCGGCGTATGGCTTGTCCCATTCCAGCAATCGTCCATCCGGCCCGATATTCACGCCTTTTTCCAGCTTCGGTATTGCCGATCGAAGCTCGCGCACTAGATCGTTATCGATACCCAGCTCTTCAGCCGCTTGTAGTGTATTGGTAAATACCTCGGCGATGATTTGCTGCCCCATGGCAGCAGCTGCGCAGACCGCCGCTTTTTTATCGTCCTCCGGGCTGAGAAACGAGTTTTCGGGGGAGCTCTCCGGCAGGGATATCAAGCGACCGTCTTTTTCGACGAGCCAATCGAGATAGAAACGAGCCTGCCCGCTCAACAGGGGCCACGCGTTCGTTCGTAGGAATTCTTTGTCCTGAGTAAAAGCGTAGTGAGTCCAAAGATGCTGGCACAGCCAACCACCGCCGTGAATCCAGCCACCCCAATAGGCTTGGCGAGCGACCATATAGGGCCGGGCCCAGAGATCGGAGGCGTGGTGCGACATCCAGCCGCGCATGCCGTATTGCGTTTTCGCCGTGTCGGCGCCGCGAACCGCGAGGCGATTCATAAAGTCGAACAGGGGCTCCTGGCATTCGCTGAGATTGGTTGCGTTGGCATGCCAGTAGTTCATCTGAAGATTGATGTTCAGATGATAATCGGCGTTCCACGGGGCCTTGATGTGCGGGTTCCACAATCCTTGCAGATTCGCTGGATTGGCGCCCGGACGAGAGGAACCCACTAGCAAGTAACGTCCGTATTGAAAAATCAACGCGTCCATGGCTGGGTCCTCTGCTCCGGCTCGTATCGCCTCCAGACGTTTGTCGGTAGGAGATTCGTTGGCCTCGTGACCGCCCAGATCTAAGACGCAGCGATCCATCAAGGCAGCGTGGTCTTCGACATGGCGTTTCCGCAGGGTTTCCAGCGAGCGCTTTCGAGCCCGCTCGATTTCTTCGAGGGCGTCGTGGGAGCTATAGCTGGTCGAGGCGGTAAGCAGAAGCGTGATGCTACTTGCGCCGCTCACTTCCAAGAATCCGTTTAGAGCGCTGATCTGGCCATCGCCAAGAACTGCGCAACGGGAGATGAATTCGACGCCGTCCATATTCGGGCGCAGCGTTCTATCGAGCTTCCCTTCGCGCTGGGTAATTTTGCCGCGGAGCGTCAAGACGTTACCTGCGGCTGTGGTTTCATGAGCGACGGTATCCCCATCCTTAGGACGGTCGAGGCGCAGCTGGAATGACAGCGCCTTCGCTTGGTCTGATTTCAAGTGAACGACCAAGGCCTGATCGGGGAAGGAGCAAAAGACT
The DNA here is from genome assembly GCA_021772595.1 of Opitutales bacterium. Taxonomy (GTDB): domain Bacteria; phylum Verrucomicrobiota; class Verrucomicrobiia; order Opitutales; family Opitutaceae; genus Pelagisphaera. The sequence goes on along the minus strand of JAJFLS010000392.1, from coordinate 1,778 downwards.
TCTTGGCTGATGGTAGCCGCGCCGCGCCGCCAGGTGGTCTGGCTAATGCCCGAACCCAAATCCAAGGATCGCTTGTAGTTACGTACCGGCGACTGTTGATCTTTCCAATCGATCCATAGATCGCCCAGCGTCTGATGCGAACGGACAACATCCAAACGTGAGAACGCTTCCACTATCTCACTATCGGCCTGGTGGTGTTTGCCCTCCAAAACCAGAGATCGGATACGCTTCAAGTCGTCGGGCGTTCCTCGGAAATTGACCATCGGATTCTCCGGGCCCGACCACATACTGTCCTCGTTGATCTGGATACGCTCAAGGTCCGTTCTACCAAAAACCATCGCTCCCATGCGACCATTTCCCACAGGAAGCGCTTCCTCCCATTCCTCAGCAGGGTTCTCATACCAAAGTTCCAAAGGCGGAGAAGCCGCCTGCGCCAGGGCCTGCAATATTGCAGAGCCCGTCAAAACGATTATTCGCAATACGTTCACAGATATTAGATTCATTGTCGGGTCGGGTTCTATTTATTGAAAGGTGTTTGTAGCCAAGCTCGGCTCCGTTCCTCCGTGATCTCCGTGGTTGAGAATAGAGTATTTTTCGATCTTCACTTTTAATGGCTCTATTTAGAGCAAGAAAAATTCTTTCAATGAAGGCCGTCCATTGGTCTTTGCGATAGTCAGGCGAAAGACCTGGCCGTCGACCTGATCCAGCTGAATGTCCAAACGTTCGCCGATCCGTTGTCCCGTGTGTAGGGTGTTCCATCCGTTCTTTGTTTTTACCTGTAGTGTAAATGATTGTATATGATCACCGTCTTCGAAAAGAACCACGCGGTTCACTGACTTCGGCTCGCCTAGGTCCACTTCAATCCATGGTTCAGATTCATTGCCAAACTGGCGCCATCCATGTCCAATCCAGTCTCCATCGAGGACATTCTTGGGCAGCCAGAAATGGCTTTCCCCGGCAGATGAGGCGCGCGCGATTTTTCGATAACTCACGGATTCGGACGCCACCTCAACCGCAGGCAAGGACATGACATCACTCTCGGCAACAATCTCAATCAAGGTATCGATCGGGTTCATCGCGGAACGGGGAATATCAATGACCAGGTTTTCACCCTTCACGGAATATCTCAACTTGCCTCCCGTCTTAAGCGAGACCTCCTTAACCTTCATCCCATTCAGAGGGAGGCTCAATTTAGGTTGGTCGCCGAACCAATTTAGGACGTGCACGTTGATCTTGTTTCCTCTGCGTGTGCTTACTCCCCAGTCCGTTGGTTTGAAAGGCCCACCGCGAGTTCCGTAAACAGAGTCGCCATACTGAGCCAGCCAGTCTCCCATTTCCTTCAAGCGTTTCACCTGCCGGGGTTCAATCCGACCATCCGGCATGGGGCCGACATTAAAGAGCAGGTTTCCATCGCCGCCAGCAGTGCGAACCAAGGTATGCAGGCATTGCTCAAGCGATTTCATGTTATCTTTGGGTTTCCACGCCCACTGTTGGGCGATGGTCATGCAGGTTTCCCAAGCTGGACTGCTCTGAAACGCGCCAATCCTCTGTTCTGGGGTAAAGAAATCCGCATCCAGGCAAGTCCGGTCGTTGACGATGGCCTGCGGCTGGAGTTCGTGGATCAGATTGATCAGGGCTTCCGCGTCCCAAACACTGGGATCGCAGGTCTTAATCTGATTTTCGGTCAGCATCGCTCCCAAGTCGAACCAGACAATATCCACCTTGCCGTAGTTTGTAAGCAACTCGCGCACTTGACCATGCAGGGTCGCTAGAAATCG
>JAJFLS010000391.1 GCA_021772595.1 Opitutales bacterium | reverse complement strand
GAAGCCGCCGACCTACGCAAAGAGCTCAACTGGCAATTAGACCTTGGTCTGGAATAGACAGATTGGCTAGCAAGCACTGAAGCGCAGGAATCCAGGACCAGAAAAAGCCATTCGCCACTTTCGAATGATCAGTAAGACTGTTGACTATACACCTGGAATTTCTCAATTTGGAAATCGCCCTACCCTATCCGACTTTTTTACCTCATGATCGCGCGTACTCTTGTCGTAATCGTCTTTTTCACCTCTGGTTTCACAGTTGCTCACATCCTTGTTTCGGAAGGTCCACAGGAAAGCTATCGGGAAAGCGATTTCGTCGCAGGAAACGAGGTGTCAACAGATTCCACGGCTGCTTATTCGGAGGAATATAGCAACGCGCAAACCGGCCCCCTCAATTGGTACGAAAAGGACTATCGCAGCAATTGGAATTCGCTTATCAAGCTATTAATCAAGCATGCGGGTAATCGGAACGAAGAGGTCCTCGAATTCTTGAACCGGATAAAAGAGTGGCCCGCCGAAGACCAAGCAGCGTTGCTTCAAGCCGCTATCGTTAGCGATCTCCCAAGGAACGATGTGTTTGACGAACTCATCCACTATTTCCTTTCGACGCTTACTCAAAACGATTTTGAAATGGGCTTCGCTGCATTCACGAATATGTCTTCCGAAGATCGGAATAAACAAAACGGAGCTTTCGTATACACATGGAGCAAGACAGACCCGCAAGGCGTTTGGGACTGGTTAAACGCGCAAGAGAAAAGTGGAACGAACGCTTTCATCCCTGTCGATCAAATCGGACCCCTGCGTTCAGGGATCCTCATACGCATGATGACAGATCCCGACTTTCACTCCAAAGCCCTGGAGCTCTCCCGAAGCCTATCGGACATCAGGCAAAAAACACATTTCGTCAATGCAGCGATAGGGGCGATAGTCGATCACAACCCCAATCATGCACTTTCCATCCTTAAAGATGCCCCCGAACTGGATACGGTCGCTATGGATGAAATCATCCGAAACTGGACCGAAGAAGACGTTTTCAGCACAGCCTCCTTTCTCAAGAACAACTCCGACTTCGTCACTCGCACGCGTATCACCGAAATATCTAAAAACCTGTTGCTCCAAGAAGGAATCGACGAGTTCATCGAACTCTATGACAGTCTCGAATCCGCCCGAATAAAATCAACAATGGCCCATCAAGCGGCAGTTCGCTTTGCTAATCGAGACTTAGATGCCAGCATCAATTGGATAAAGACGATCGAAGATCCTACCTCGAAGCAACAAGCACTCGGGGCTGCCATTCGCGAATTAGGCTACATAGATAATATGGAAGACCATCTATATCTAATTCAGAGAGCGTTCCAAGACGACAGCAAATGGCGCTTGGCATTCTATCAACAGGATCTTTCAATTTGGCACAAAGCGTATCCAGAAAAAGTGGAAACAGCCGTGAACTCAATACCGGATATCGAACCGCAAGACCGGGACCGACTCGCCGAGCAATTCAATCGAAACTAACGAGATGGCGAATCTGACAAAAAGCATTCTATTCGCAATAGCCGCATTCGCGGCAGGTTTCGCAATTCGCTATCTCGCATTTGACAAGAGTCCAAGTGGATCGCCCCGCTTTATATTCCCAACCGAAATCGAATCGACCACTGAGAATTCCTACAACTCCCCGATCAATGCTCCATCTCAAAAATTCCAATACCGCGACGAGTGGTCAGAACTTTTTGATAAACTCATCAACAGCTCCAACTACGAGCAAACCTACAGTGAGATTAGAAAACAAATCTCAAAACTGTCGATCAGCGACAGAATCGATTTTCTCAAAGCGGCACTAGCTCACGATGATCGTATACAAATGAAACAAGTAATTGGGCGTTTGATCTTCTCCATTGCTCAAGAAGATCCTCAAAAAGCGCTAGCGATTATGGATGAAATGTCACTTAAAGATCGAAGCCAATTAGGCCAGTCGATACTTTCAAGTATTTCTCGAAATAATCCTCTGAAAACATGGAAATGGCTAGACTCGGTCGATCGAAACGGCATCGGCTCATTTCTAAATTCGAGCACGATTTCCAGCCTAAAGTTACTTGCCTTGAATAAAATAGCCAGGAAACCCAAAGGCGCCAAACAAGCGCTGTAACTAGCCATAAGCGAAAAAGATTTTATTAAGGCCGAGTTATATACCCGTTCTATTGTGCGATCAATCGCCGCTCAAGACGTCGATCAAGCATTATCCTTGATTGAGGATTATCCCGAAATTAGTTCGATCGCCATGGAAGGAGTTGTTCAACAATGGGCCAGCGAGAATCTGCCAGCAGCAATCGAATTTCTCCGCTCGAACAAAGATGTCGCCTCTCCCCAAAGTATTTCGCTGGTCGCCCGGAATGTACTAACGCAACAAGGAGCCAACGCTCTCGTAAATCTCTATAGCAGCTTCGAAGACCCTAAGTTCAAAGAATCAATCGCCATCACCGCCGCTGGGTATTTCGCGAAGAGCCATGATATGGAAGGCGCCGTACATTGGGTGGACTCGATTGAAAACGGTCCGCGCCGGCGACAGGCAGGCGTAGCGGCGATACGCGGAATGGGGTTCAATAACAATATGGAAACGCATATCCAATTTATAGAAACAAGTTTCGGAACCAACGCCGACTCGCAAACCGTATACTTCCAGTCGCTAAGAGAGTGGCAAAAAATCTCCCCCTACAAAGTGATCGAATACGTCGATTCACTACCGCCAGAAGCCAACGATCTACGCGCGCAACTCAACTGGCAATTAGACCTCGGCCTAGAGTAGCGCAGCATTGTAGGAACCTGCTATGACCTCGACCAATCGGCGGCTTAAAGGCAGGGCTGCTTATCCCTAAGAGAGAGTGTCCAAAAAGTCCATTTTGCAGGGTCGGCGCTTGCGCCGTACCGCGAAAGCCGAGTTTGTTTTTCCTACGCAGTGCGGCACAAGCGCCGACCCTGCAACCAGTATACGCAATGATTCGACGACTTATTAAACAGTCTCTAACAGAAGGAACTGCGATCAGCGATCGCAGCTACAGCGGGAGCACTGCCCGTAAGCCCGCACTTCAAGCGAGCCAACATAACAACGGAAAGAAACACCCCGTGAGGGCCTCCACGAATTCAAAATCCTTGCTCAAGCGCTCTATTCTCACCAAATATAGGACCGATGTACTTGGTCTTCGATTCAGAAACAACCGGTTTGCCGAAAGACTGGAAAGCGCCGATGAGCAAATTGGATAATTGGCCGCGCGTGATCCAGTTGGCTTGGGCGTCCTACGACTCTAGATTCTGCCTTATCCAAAAGAGAGTCGACCTGATAAAGCCAGATGGATGGACCATCCCAACCGAGAAATTCTGGATCGAAAACGGATTCAACCAAGAAACCTCCGAGCGTGATGGAATTCCCATTACGGAATCGCTAAACGCTTTTCTAGAAAAACTGGAATCATCTCAATTCCTCGTCGCCCACAATATGAGCTATGACTACAATGTCGTAGGCGCGGAATTCCTCCGACATAGCCTTCGCTCGAAGAACCGTCCAAATCGAATCTGCACCAAAGACGAGTCCACCGATTTCTGCGAAATCCCTGGTCCCTATGGATACAAATGGCCGACACTGCTCGAACTTCACAACCACCTCTTCAAAGAAGGGTTCGACGATGGCCACGACGCCCTCGCCGACGTGGAAGCCTGCGCCCGTTGCTTCTTCGAATTGATACGCCTTAAAGTCATTTCGCTTTCTGAGCAGGGCAGCGTGTGACAGCTATGAGACTGTTTAATAAGTCAATTCGGCGAATCGCTGGAACGGGACGGCGCCCGTTCGCTACCCTGAAATTCCTTTCAAATAGGTAGCGTTCGGACGCCGCCCCGAATGAATTTCCACTTATTAAACACCCTCTTAAACCAAATGCCCCCTCGCGATACTCGACTCGCTTAACGTCAATGCGACTCGACAAGCGAATCTACATGGCCCTAGATTCGCGACCATGAATCCAACTCGAACCTTCATTGCCCGAAGCTCCTTTTTCCTGCTAACTCTTTCTGCGTTCGCGCAGGTGATACTCACCGTGGAATACAAAGGAGATCCCTATGAAATCGTAGGTGTAAAAGGCTCGAAACCAATCATCGATGTCGACGGCAAACGCCGCGTTCGTCCGCTTTCGAAACTGAAAGTAGCCAAGAGCAGCGGCGCCCCATTTCAAGACGCGAATTTCGTAATCAGAAACAAGCGTATAGGCCGATCGCGCAACCGGATTTCAGGAGTTGATTACTATGCCGTGACGCTCAAAGCCGAGCTCAAGGCGTCGACATCAAGGACGGCGACCTAGCGCTTGAGATGATGCCAGCCTCGGGCGAGCGCATCTGGCTTTTCGCCGAGCTGCCCAAGCTCGGCCCAAACAACTGGGCTCAAATCGATTTGAGCTTAGAGCACAAAACGCCCATCCCCCCAGGAAGCCATAGCCTCTACGTCTTCACCAACGGACAACAGGTTCTGCCATAGCAGTTTTCAAGCTGCCAGACGTGCTATAAATAAACCGTTCCAAAAAAATCTTCACTGTACTCAAAATTCAGTGACATCTCTACAACGGTGAACCTCGCCTTCACAAAAACCCACCCCAGCGAAGCCTTGCTCCTAAGCGACATCGCCATCGAGTCGAAAGGACATTGGGGATACTCTCGAGAGCAGCTTGAGCTCTGGAGAAAAGATCTGCTCATCACGCCTCAATACATCGAAGCCCACACCGTTCGAACGATTTGGCTGGATTC
>JAJFLS010000040.1 GCA_021772595.1 Opitutales bacterium | reverse complement strand
AGCCTGCTTGCAGGCGATTGTCAGTCTGGTTTTCGAATGGTGGAAATCGCTTGCAAGCAGGCTCTTACATTAGAAAGCGATGACAATCTACCGCACGACTCGGCCGGAGCCGCCTTGTTTTAGGAGGGCTTCGACTTCGGCGCGGGTGGAGTAGTTGAAGTCTCCGTAGATGGAGTGGGCGAGGCAGGAAGCGGCGACGGCGAAAGAGATCGCGGTTTGCGACTCTTGCAGCTCGGGCGTGTTGAGGGCGAAAATGAGGCCGGCTCCGAAGGAATCGCCGCCGCCGACTCGGTCGACGATGTTGCGGATTTCGTAGGGCTGGTACTGGTTGCCGGAGGTGGGCGCAAAGTAGGCGTAGTCAGTGGATTTGTCGTAGAGCATGGCGCCCCAATTGTTGTGGGACGCGGACAGGCTTTCGCGGAGTGTTATGGCGACTTTGGATACGTTTGGAAATTGGGAGACGATCTCGCGGGCGACGCTGGTGTAACGGTTCGCGTCGATCTTGCCGGAATGTACGTCCGTGTTTTCGGCGCCGATGCCGAGAACGTCGGAAGCGTCTTCTTCGTTGCCGATCACGAGATCCACGTGGGGTAGGACGCGACGCATGGTTTCTTGGGCGAGGTCGCTAGCGGATAGCGTCGGGTTCCAGTTCCAGAGTTTTTTGCGGAAGTTGAGATCGCAGGAAACGGTGAGTCCGGCGGCCTGGGCGTTCTTCACTGACTCGATGGTCGCGTCGGCGGATTCCTCGGAAAGGGCGGGCGTGATCCCTGTAGTGTGAAACCAGCCGGCGTCTTCGAAGATGGCATCCCAGTTGTATGCGTTTGCTGGAGTCAGGCTGATCGACGAGTGGTCGCGGTCGTAGATGACGCGACTCGGGCGTTGATTGGCTCCCGCTTCGACGAAGTAGAGTCCGAGGCGTCCTGAATCGGTCAATACGATTTCGGAGGTATCGATTTTGAGTCCGCGGAGGGTGGAGAGACAGGCTTGAGTGATGTCGTTGTCGGGGATTGCTGTGACGAAACGGGTTTGCCCGCCGAGCATTGAAATGGAGGCGGCGACGTTGGCTTCGGCTCCAGCGAAGGTGAGGTTCAAGTCGCCGGGCAGCGACTGGCGGAAGCGGTTAAAACCGGATGGGCAGAAGCGGCCCATGATTTCTCCGAAGGTGACGATGGTTTTCATTAGGTTGTATTGGTTTTTTGCCCACGGATCACACGGATCTGCACGGATGGATGATTGAGATGCTGAGAATTCTCGGTTGTAGGAGCCTGCTTGCAGGCGATTGTTTCTTTTGGGAATGGGGAAGAGAAATCGCCTGCAAGCCGCCGACAGGTCGGGGTCAATGACAGGCTCCTGCATTTGGAGAGTTACGGTTATTGTTTTCTGGCTGCGTCTGCGTTTTGGCGGGCTTGGCGTGAGTTGGCTTCGATTTGATCCCAATCCTGGGCGGCGATGGCGTCGCGTTTGGCGATCCAGGATCCGCCGATCGCGGAGATTAGAGGCGAGGCGAGGTAGTCGCTCATGTTGTTGGCGTTTAGTCCGCCGAGAGGGATGAAATCGATGCCTAGGTGCTGATAGGGAGCGGCCATGTTTTTGAGGTGATTCAATCCGCCCGATGTTTCGGCGGGGAAGAATTTCAGCGTTCTGCAGCCGAGCTCGATTCCTTGCTCGATGTCGCTCGGGGTAAGGATTCCCGGGCCGAAGGGGAGGCCTTTAGCTTGGGAGTGCTCGACGACTTTTCGGTTGAGGCCTGGGGCAACCCCGAATGCGGCGCCTGCCGCGACGACCTCGTCGACTTGGTCGGTGGTCAATATCGTGCCGATGCCGGCGAGCATTTCGGGTACTTCGGCGCGGATCGCTCGTAACGAGTCTAGCGCGGCGTCCGTCCGCAGGGTCAGCTCCATTGCGCCGATGCCTCCACGCAAGAGCGCTTGAGCGAGTGGGACGGCATTAGCCGCGTCGTCGATCACGAGCACTGCGATGATCGCGGATTCTTTGATTTTTTGATGAAGGTCGGAAGGGAACATGGAGCGTACGGTTTTATTGGCCTAATTTGTCAGTATAGTTGACAAATATCGTTAAATAACGGACAGATTGTAGCGATCTCAAGCTATGTCAATTGAAACCCGCAGTCTCGCCACCTCTCTCTTTAAAGCTCTGGACTTGCTGAGCGTTTTGAATGCTCGGGCGAGCGGGGCGGGAATTGCTGAGATCGTTGAGGCGATGGGATTGCCGCGCAGCAGTTTGATTCGGATTCTGGATAGTCTGATTCACTACGGATTGGTGGCTCGCGACGAGCATAAGCGCTACCAGGTCACGTTGAAATTTCATGAATGGCGCTTTGAGGACGGCGACGAGCGTCTGAAGTCCAAGTTCAGTCCGCTGATGAAGCGGATCGCTAGCGAGGTTGGCGAGATGGCGGTTTTGGGGCGGCTGGAAGGTCGACGAATCCGGCATCTGCATTTCGAGGAGCCGGATTGCCGCGTGCGGGTGATTCCTCCGACGGGCCGGAAATTCGCGATGGAGCGAATGGCCATGGGAAAGCTAGCGTTGAGCCAGCGTAGCGATTTGATTCCCGACAGTTGCTCGAAGGGATTGTTGGACGAAATCGAGATGGCGGGGAAGCAAGGATTCGCCTGGAATCGCGGCGAGTCGGAAGAGGGCATCGTCGCTTGGGGAACGTGGTTGGGGGAAACGTCTCCGTTGACACCGATGATCGCGGTGACTTGGCCCGATTTCCGTTTTTCGGAAAAGTCGCTGGAAAAAGTGAAGGCTCTGTTGGGCTCGGTAGGTCCGACCGTTTAAATTACAACGTTGTAATTTAAACGGTCGAAGATGTTTCGCGAGGGGCATCGATGTCCACTTGACTGAAATCGTTTGAAGACCACGCGAGTTCCTCGCGTAGCTACGCGGAAACTTTGGCTTGGAATCTGCAATTGAGCCAACGGCTTTGGCTTGAGTTGACGCCTGTGCGAGAGGGCGAGCGGGTGTCGCATGATGATAGGGTGATTTGGGCAGTGCCGAATGGCTTGGGCATTGGGCGAGGGGCATTAAGAATGAGATTGCGGGCTTGCGGAATCGGGAGCCCGAGCCAGCGTTGGAGGAACCTTTGCGAAATGGCGGAAATCGAAATCTTCAGTCCGGCGAAAATCAACCTCACGCTCGCGATTACCAGCAAGCGGGCGGACGGGTTTCATGATTTGGTCAGCTTGGTGGCTCCGGTGGCGTTTGGAGATCGGGTTCGTGTGAGTGTCGATCGCGACGGCTCGGGCGTTTCGTTGACGAGCGACTGCCAAGACTTGCCGGTGGATGCGGGCAATATCGCCTGGAGGGCGGCGGAGAGTTTTTTGCGGGCGCTCGACATTGCTGCGGGCGTTCACATCGAAATCGAGAAGCGGATTCCGATCGGAGCCGGCCTTGGTGGCGGGAGCAGCAATGGCGCGGCGGTGCTGCGGGCGTTGT